>NZ_JBRREH010000002.1:0-99020 GCF_056760175.1 Stenotrophomonas sp. STEN021
TTATTGGTTGGGGGGGCGCCGGTTGGTGTGGTTTCCAAGAATTGCCCTTTTGTGCCCCCCCTTGCGGGGCTGTCGGTTCCCGGTAAACCCCCCACCCGCCCTGGGCGCGGCTCTACGGGACTTTGGGGACTTTCAGCTTCGCGGTTTACACCGCTCCCACAAAAATGATGCAAAAAAAAGCGCGGATCACCTGATCCGCGCTTGAGACGACGAGGGAGAGGGTCCCGCCGGCTCTTTACTCAGTAGCGCAGGTTCTGCTGCCAGTAGGTTTCGATCTGGCGGACCAGCGGGTCCGGCAGCGGCACGTAGTCCAGCTGACGGGCCTGGGCGTCGCCGTTGGCGTAGATCCAGCGGAAGTATTCGACTGCGGCCTTGGCGCCTTCAGCCGTCTTCGGCTGCTTGCGCATCAGGATGAAGTTGGTGGCGGTGATCGGCCAAGCCTGCTCACCCGGGGCGTTGGTCATCACCAGGTAGAAGTCACGTGCGTTCGCCCAGTCGGCGCTGGCGGCAGCGGCCGAGAAGGTCTCGTCGCGCGGCTGCACGAAGTTGCCGGCGGCATTCTTCATGCGCGAGAAGGTCAGGCGGTTCTGCAGGGCGTAGGAGAACTCGACGTAACCGATCGAGCCGCGGATCTGCTTGACATAGGCGGCCACGCCTTCGTTGCCCTTGCCGCCGATGCCGACCGGCCACTGGACGCTGGTGCCTTCACCGACGGTGGTCTTCCAGTCGGCGTTGACCTTGGACAGGAAGTTGACGAAGTTGAAGGTGGTGCCCGAGCCGTCGGAACGGTGCACGACGGTGATCTTGGTGTCCGGCAGGGTCAGGCCGGCATTGAGCGCGGCGATGGCCGGGTCATTCCACTTGCTGATCTTGCCCAGGAAGATGTTGGCCAGGGTCGGGCCATCCAGCTTCATCGCACCGGCTTCAACGCCCGGCACATTGAGTACCGGCACCACGCCGCCGATCACCGATGGGAATTGCACCAGGCCGGCCGCAGCCAGTTCTTCCGGCTTCAGCGGGGCATCGGACGAACCGAAGTCCACCGTGTTGGCCTTGATCTGGGCAATGCCGCCGCCCGAACCGATCGATTGGTAGTTCACGCGCTTGCTGGTAGCGGTGTTGTAATCCGCCGACCACTTGGACATGACCGGGTAGATGAAGGACGCGCCGGCGCCGGTGACATCGGCAGCGTTGGCGGCGAACACGGACGACGCAGCGAGGATGGCAACGGCTGCGCGCGATTTGATGGCGTGGATCACAAGTGGCTCCTGGGAGATGTGAATGTGCGGTGAGTTCCGCCCGGCGCCTATTCCATAACGATTTGATGACAGTGCAGCGTCTGTCACATGACGTTCAAATGACAATGCCTCATGTCATCAGAATGTTGCTTTGATCTCGCTGGGTAGCGGGTAGCTGCGACCCTTGGGCTGCAGCTTGAAACTGCGCACGGGGTGGTCCTCGCGCTCTTCACGGCAGTTGCCAGCTGCATCTTCGCGGCTGACGGTGCTGGCGCTGCGCTCACGTACCGTCAGCGTGGCCCAGCCCTGCGCCGGGGCGGGGCCAACCTCCAGCGTGCGCTTTGTTTCATGGAACTCACCGGCACAGCGTGTGTCCCATTCGCCGCCGCTGCTGGAGGTGACGATCTGTTCGGTAATCGCCTCCAGCTGGCTTTCGTTGATCACCAGTAGCTGCAGACGGGTTTCGCTGAAAGGGTTGGGCTGCGAAGAATTGCTGCGCGAGCTGCGGACACCGAACGCGCGCACGCCGGGTGAGAGGTTGTAACGCGCGGTATCCAGGCTGACGCTGTCGACATGGATGGCATCGCTGCTCATCACCTCGGGCAGGCGGAGGCTCGCGCGTGGGCGCAGGCTGGCGCTGTCGATCACCAGTACATCCAGGTCGCCTTGCTGGACCTCACCGTTGAACTCCTCCGGGCCCAGCACCGGCACCGCGATCAAGGTCAGGGAGGTATCGGCTGGCCAGACGCGGCATGCGCCGCGCTCGGCGTCGATGGCCCAGCCGGGGCGATCGGGCAGGGCATTGATATCGCGTTGCTGGTAGGCGTGGATGATGCGCGCTGCGCTGTCGTCGCCACAGTCCTGGGCGAATGCGGTGAAGGGCAGGGAGAGCAGCAGGGCGAGCAGGCAGGTGCGCATGGATCCGTCCGGTTGGAGCGCCCCCCTGAATGCGTTGTGGGAGCTGCGTAAGCTGCGAAGCTTACACAGCTTGGGCAAACGCAGCTGCGCCCGCTGTTGTAGGAGCGGCGTGAGCCGCGAAGCTCGTGCATTTTCAGTTTGCGAAAATCAGTCTCACGGCCGGACCACCAGCTTCGCGGCTTACGCCGCTCCTACAAAAGCGCAGTCGCTGCAACGACGAACGCCCCTTGCGGGGCGTTCGTGTAGTGCATACAGCCGCTGCTTACCAGAAGAACTGCAGGCGCGCTTCCAGGATGTCCGGCTTGTCGCTGACGAACTTCTTGCTGGACGAGGAGTACTTGTTGCTGTCGACCATCACGTAGTTCAGCGAGGCCTTGAAGTTGGAGCGCCAGTACCAGTTGGCGCCGACGGTCCAGATGTCCATCTTGCCGCCCAGCACGCCGTCCACCAGCGGGGTGCCGCCGACCACGGCCGGGGCCTTCAGGCCGCCGTCGTTCAGATCGATGTGATCAAAGCGCGCGCCCAGCTGCCACATGCCACGGCCCGGCTCATCCGGCAGACCCAGGCTCGGGGTGCCGCCCTTGTAACCCCAGGTCTCACCGGTGACGTTCCACACGCCACTGATGTAGTAGCCGTCGCTGCTGTAGTTGGCGTGGTCGTAACGCTTGGCCTTGGAGCTGTAGTACTCGCCCTGGGCCTTGAACGGGCCGCGCACGTACATGGCTTCGGCGCCGATGGTGCTCAGGCGGTCGGTGTCCTTCAGGTCGCCGCTGTCGACCAGACGCACGGTGGCCAGGTCGGCGTTCGGGCGGGCGCGCAGGCGCAGCAGGTCGGCGTCGGTGTCGTAGTCGACGTAGCTCAGGCCCAGGTGCAGGATGTTGCCCTTCTCATTGATCGGGGCGAAGGTGCCGCGCACGCCGTAGCCGCTGCCATGGGCCAGGTCGCGGGTCAGCTCGCGGCCGAAGGCCGAGGCGGTGACCGACCAGTTGGCATCGCCGATGCCGTAGCCGACACCGAGGCGGCGGGCAACCGCGTAGGTGTTGGTGACGGTAGCCTTGGAGATGAAGTCGTTGTTCTTGGTGCTGGACAGTTCTTCCAGGCTGTTCGGCTGCTTGAACTGGCCGGCCTGCAGGAAGTGGTTGCTGTTGCCGCCCAGCTTGTACTTGACGTTGGTGTCGAGGAACTTGTCAGCCTTGGCGTCGTAGCCGACCACCCACTCGATGTTGCCCGGGCCCTTGCCCTTCAGCACCAGCTCGGCGCGACGCAGCTCGAATTCGCTGTCCTTGCCGTTCTTGCCGGTGTTGCCGTTCAAGTCGGCCTTGTCATTGCTGAACCAGTTGCCGTCGGCCTGGACCAGGCCTTCGAAGGTGATTTCGGAACCGCCAATAACGTCGATGGCGACTTCAGCATGTGCAGCCGGCGCGAACAGTGCAGCAGCCACGGCCGCGGTAAGGAGTTGGCGATGCAGTTTCATTGGGTGGGTAGCCTTGCAGGCGGTTGGAGGTTGCTGCGAAGGCTAGGGCGTAAAGATTGCGTAAATGTGACAGTTCGGCGACCAGCTCTGGCCCCGTGGCACAAGGCCCTGCGTATTGGGCCTTGTAGCTGTTACGGGAAAGTGTCGTACAGATGGCAGCGGCCGACGTTCACGCAGCGTCGGCGGTCTTGTCCTTGAAGTGGCAGAGGTCGCGGATCACGCATTGCGGGCAGTCCGGTTTGCGTGCCTTGCAGACATAGCGTCCGTGCAGGATCAGCCAGTGATGCGCATCCTGCAGGAATTCTTCCGGGATGACCTTCATCAAGCCATCCTCGACGGCACGCACATCCTTGCCGGGTGCCAGCCCGGTGCGATTGGAGACCCGGAAAATATGCGTGTCCACCGCCATCGTCGGCTGGCCGAAGGCAGTATTGAGCACCACGTTGGCAGTCTTGCGGCCAACCCCGGGCAGGGCTTCCAGTGCGGCACGTTCGGCCGGCACTTCGCCACCGTATTTCTCCACCAGGATCGCGCAGGCGGCAATCACGTTCTTGGCCTTGGCGTTGAACAGGCCGATGGTGGCGATGTAAGGCTTCAGTCCTTCTTCGCCCAGGGCAAGAATGGCCTGGGCGGTATTGGCCACCGGGAACAATTTGCGGGTGGCTTTGTTGACGCCGACATCGGTGGCCTGCGCCGACAAGGTCACCGCTACCAGCAGCTCGAACGGCGAGCTGTATTCCAACTCGGTAGTCGGGTGCGGGTTGAGCTCACGCAGGCGTGTGAACATCTCCAGCACTTCGCCGGCATTCATGCGTTTGCTGCCACGTGTGGACGTGGCTTTCGCCGCTGCGGGCTTTTCTGCCGGAGCTTTCTTTACCGCGATCTTCTTGGCGCCGATTTTTTTTGCGGCGGTGTTCTTCGTCGTTGATTTCTTCACTGCCACTGCCGTCATGTGCCTGGCTTCTCTGCGGCGCGCGCCTTGGCCCGAGCCAGGATTGCTGCCGCTGCAGAGGGCAGGGCGGGTTTGCTATCCGCTAGCGGCGGCGGTGCACGGCGTGCCTGACGCTCGGCATCGCGACGTGCGAGACGCGATGCCCGGGCGCGATAACGCTCCCGCGCAGCCCAGGCCGTGTGCAACTGCTGCTGGGCCCGCTGCAGTTGCTGTGGCAGCTGCGGGTGCTCAGGGTCCAGCAGCGCGTCGCCGGGCTGTGGCAGGTAGTCCATCAGCCCGGCGCGCAGCGCCGCATCCAGATCATCGTCCAGTACGAATTGCAGCAGTTGGCGGGGCGTGGTGCTTGGGTTGGACATGGACAACTCAGCGATTCTTGAATTCCGGCTTGCGGCGTTCCAGGAAAGCACTGGTGCCTTCGCGCATGTCGTCGGTGGAGAACACCAGCCCGAACTGCGCGCTTTCGTACTCCAGTCCCTCCTCGATAGCGCATTCGCCGCCAACGTTGATCGCGTCGAGGATGCCGCGCAGCGCCAGCGGTGCCGCGTTGGCCAGCTGCTCGGCCAGTTTGGTGGTCTCTGCTTCCAGTTCGGCAGCCGGCACCACGCGGTTGACCAGACCCAGCTGCTGGGCGCGCTCGGCGCTGATCGGCGCACCGAGCAGGCAAAGTTCCAGCGCGGCCGCACGGCCGGCCAGGCGCAGCAGACGCTGGGTGCCGCCGAAACCCGGTACCAGCCCCAGATTGATCTCCGGCTGGCCGACCTTGGCGCTGTCGGCGGCGATGCGCAGGTGGCAGGCCATGGCCAGCTCCATGCCGCCGCCCAGCGCGAACCCGTTCACCATGGCGATGACCGGCTTGTTCAGGCGTTCGATCCGGCGCATCAGGCGCTGCCCGACCAGCGAGAAGTCGCGGCCCTGAACCGGGGTCAGCGTGTTCATTTCGGAGATATCCGCCCCGGCTACGAAGGCTTTGCTGCCGGCGCCGGTCAGGATCACTACTCTTACCTCCTCAGCCTGCGCCGCTTCGGCAAAGGCTGCATCCAGTGTTTCCAGGGTCAGCCGGTTGAGGGCGTTGAGCTTCTCCGGGCGCTGCACGGTGATGGTGCGGACGCCTGCCTGGGTGCTGATCGAAACCGGTGACTCGGACATAAGGAAAAAGCCTCGGAACGTTAAAAAAAAGTAATGAATTGAACTCTTTCAACCGAAGACGGTCATAGGTGAGCGTCGTCAGTGGCGGACAGCCTTTGTGACGGCTATCCTAACCCGTCGCCTCTAGCGGCATGCTTGCCCTGAGACACCATTCCTGGAGAACTGTTTGATGAAGTTGCGTTCTATCGCGGTCGCCGTGGCCGCCCTGGCCGTCACCGGCACCGCTTTCGCCCAGGACATCGCGTCCGAAAAGGGCAAGCTGAGCTATTACTTCGGCTATGACTACGGCAACAACCTGGCTGAGCTCACCGGTCGTGGCGAGCAGCTGGACATCGCTTCGGTGGTGAAGGGTCTGCAGGATGCCTACGCCAAGAAGCAGCCGGCCATCACCGCCGATCAGCTGAAGCCGGCCGTTGAAGCCTTCCAGCGTCGTGAGCAGGGTCGTGCCCAGGCTGCCAAGGCCGA
Source organism: Stenotrophomonas sp. STEN021 (assembly GCF_056760175.1). Lineage (NCBI taxonomy): Bacteria > Pseudomonadati > Pseudomonadota > Gammaproteobacteria > Lysobacterales > Lysobacteraceae > Stenotrophomonas > Stenotrophomonas sp. STEN021. The sequence continues at coordinate 6,194 of NZ_JBRREH010000002.1, forward strand.
GTACGAAAAGGCTGCCGCTGAAAACAAGACCCGCAGTGACCAGTTCATTGCCGCCAACAAGGCCAAGGCCGGCGTGCAGACCCTGGCCAGCGGCGTGCAGTACCGCGTGATCGAAGCCGGTGCCGGTGCCAAGCCGACCCAGGCCAGCACCGTTGCGCTGGAAGTTGCCGGTCCGTTCCCGTACGGCCAGCGTCCGACCGAAGCTCGCCCGGCACAATCGATTCCGTCGATCAAGCTGAGCGAAGTGGAAATGGCTGCCATGCGCGAAACCCTGCTGCAGATGCCGGCCGGCGCCAAGTGGGAAGTGACCCTGCCGCCGGACAAGGCCTACGGTGCCGATCCGCGTACCCCGTTCCCGCCGAACGTGGCAGTGCAGTTCGAAATCAAGCTGGTCAGCGTCAAGTAATACCGACCCAGTGATGCAATGGAAGCGCCGGTGGCAACACCGGCGCTTTCTTTTTGCCTGGAATGCGCACTCGATGCCGGTAGTGCCGAGCCATGCTCGGCAGGGGCTTTACCAGTGACACCAGCAGGAGCGCTTCATCAACGACCAGCCCAGTGCCGGCGCGCAACCGGCCAAAGCCGCAGTAGCCGACCATCGCAAGCTGGGTTGTTGCAGGCCAGGTAACTATCAGTGCCATGCAAAAAAGAAGAGCCGGCGCCATCAAGGCGTCGGCTCTTTGTTCACTATCCAGTGCTGTTTCTGGACGAACTGCTGGTTTCGCTTGTAGAGCCTCTGCCGAGCATGGCTCGGCACTACAGGCAATCCCTGCTCGCCCAGATCTACGGCGAGGTCACCTTTGCCGCGCAACTGCGGATGCCGGCCTGTTCAACGGTGCTGATCATGTTGATGGCTTTCAGCGAGGCAGCGGTGTCGTTCATGCAACGCAGGTAGAGCGCACGGTTGCCGTTGGCGGTGGTGCGGCACAGACGGTCCTGGGCCTGCACATTGGCGCCGGCGATCAGCCCCGGGTTCTTGAACAGCTTCACCCCCGTATCGCAACTGCCGATGCGCGCAGTACCTGCATTCAATTCCCAGCCCTCATCGACAAACGCCGCCAAGGTGAGGTCGACCATGCGCCCGGCATCGGTATTGGGGCTGTTAGCCGGCTCCATCAACGCGTCGGGTATCAACACACTTTCAAAGTGCGAGAAGGTCGAACCACTGGCAACCACCGCTGGGGCGTACAGCAGTGGGCGCCCGCTGGCATCGGCGCCGGCATAGCGTCCGGCAACTTCTCCCAGCGCTGCTGTGAGCGCCGTGCCAGCCTGCGCTGCCGCCTTGATCAGATTGGCATCGGTGAGGTTGACACTCAGGGTGGGGATGGTGGCGTTGACGCTGGGGTCTTCAGCCATGCCGGGGGCGGTGCCTGGATCGCCGGAACTGGCGACATTGCCGATGATCGCCGCGACTGCGCCTGCGGCCTGCGCATTGGCAGCCTTGATCTCGAACGCACAGCCGCCACGGTTGATGTAGGCAACCTTTCCGCTCAGGCTGCCGGCGGGGATCGCTTCGCAGGCATCAGCGGTGTCAGCGCCACTGCCATCGTTGGCGATCGCAACCGGACCGCTGAAGTTGGCGGGAGTGGCTGGTGGGCCGAACGATGCAGTACCAAAGAACTGCGTGACCACGCTGCTGCCATTGATCGACAGCACAACAGCGGGGTCAAGCCATAGCGGGGTTTGTGCCCTGGTGGTGGCGCCATTCCAGGCCGGTGCACCACGGGTCTTGATTGACGTGGCACGCAGCGCATTGGTCATGCCAGCTTCGGTGAAGCGTTTGCCGGACAGGTTGTCGAAGGCGTTCTCGGTATAGACATCCGAGTAGCCGTAGTACTGCGGTATACCGACGCGCGCGCCCAGCAGGCCGGTGTTGTAGTCGACGAAGCCGGAAAAGCCCAAGCCGTGGCCGATCTCATGCATCACCACGTCGAGGAAGCTGACCCGGTTGTCGGGTGCTTTGCCGTCCAGTCCGTAGTACCAGCCCGAGCCGGTCATGCACGGCGTGCCGTCAGGGTTGCTGCCGCCCAGGTTGTTGTTGAAACGGCTGGTGATATCGGTGCCCGCACCACTGATGGTTATACGGCTGCCATTGAGCGCATTGGCCAATGGCGCGTGATAGATCATGCCCAACGTCGACCCTGAAGGTGGCGTGGTTGCGATCCAGGAAGCGCCAGCAGAGCCCAAGGTGCCGCCGGTAGCGGTACAGGTAAGGTCCTGGAAGCTCGCACCGACGAAGGTCTCCACATCACTCTGCAGTACCGCACCCCATAGATCGGCGGCGAACTGATAGACGATGCGGCGTTGCTCGCCAACACTCTTGCCCGGGTTACCGCCTTCTGGTGCGCGTACGGTGGGATCGTTCAGGCCTTTGCCGGCAGGATCCTGATTGATCGGGGTGATGATCGCGGCGTTTGCCGATGCACCCAGCAGGGCGCTGCCGATGACGGCGGAAAGTAGCAAGGTCTTCATTCGGACACCTCCTGCCTGCCGTGCGAAAGCGGGGCGCCGTTCTCCAGGATCTGCACCTCGCCTGCAGCGTCGCGCTCGATGCTCAACGAATTCAGTGCCGACAGCGGCAGGTCGGCGGTGCTCATGCCGTTGCTTTGCAGCTTTATCGTCTTGGCGGCGTCGGTGCCGGTTTGCGGGATGCGCGCCCAGGCAGCATTGGTTCCGGCCGCGCTGCGGCTTGCAGACGGCATCGCGTTGGCCTTGTCGGCCAGCGCCCGGATCTCGGAATCGGTGAGTTTGCGCAGCTTGCCGGTCTTGGCATCGATGCCGGCGACCATGCCGCTTTCGGTAGGGGTACTTGGGTTGCCGTCCGTTGGCGGCTCATGGGCCTGTACTGAAAGGCTGGCGGACAGTGCCAGCGCCGATAACAACAAGGTGGGTTTTGCCATTCTCATTTCCGAGCTCCGCTTACAGAGTGAAAAGCGATAAGGCTCCATCCGTATGCAGGCGAGGCAGGCGTCGAACAGCCACGCTGATCGAGCGCGCATCACGCGCATCGGATGGTTCGTGTTCCCCCTGTCGGCAACTGGAGTGTGCCCTTAGATGAACCCAGGCTCAACCATAGTTTGATGCGCATCACATACTGAATGCGCTTGGGCAGCGCTGGGCTTGCTGAATTGGCCCGGGCGTTTGTCGCTGGTTTGCCATCCGGACAAGGCAAATCCCTTGCTGGCAAAGGCGGGAACTGGTCCGAAAGTGCGCCCCGCGTTACGCTAGCGTGATGTCGGAATTGATGGACGCACCTGCTCGTGTCATCTCCAGCCCCTGCCTTGGCATCTGCGCGCTTGATGAGCAGGGCTATTGCCGTGGTTGCTGGCGCAGTGGTGCCGAGATCGGTGGCTGGATGCGTATGAGCGAGGACGAGCGACGGCGGGTAATGGCACAGGAGTTGCCCCGGCGTGCGCGTCACGCGCAGGCGTTTGCCGAGCAACTGCAGGGCCGTGAACGGCTGCAGCAGGCCTTGATGCCACTGACCCAAGCGCCCACCGGGCCGGGTTGGAACCGGTCCGAGCTGGAGGATCTGTTGCCGCCTGGGCCGCCGGTGGAGGCGGCAGTATTGGCCGGGCTGGTGCCGCGCGCGCAGGGCACGCAGGTGATCCTGACCCGCCGAACGGAAGCGCTGCGCAACCATGGCGGGCAGGTTGGATTTCCCGGAGGCCGCATTGAAACCGTCGATCGCAATCCGCTGGCAGCTGCCCTGCGTGAGAGCGACGAAGAAATCGCCTTGCCGCGCAGTCAGGTGTTGGCCTTGGGTTACCTGGACCCCTTCATCACCATCACCGGCTTCCGGGTCACGCCGGTGGTCGCGGTGGTGGATCCCGCGTTCATCGCCCGGCCCGAGCCCGGTGAGGTCGCCGAGGTATTCGAAGTGCCGCTGGATTATCTGATGGACCCGGCCAATCTGCGCCAGGTGGATATCGAGCATGGCGGGCGTATTCGCCATGTCATGGAGTACAGCTGGCCAGGGCAGCGCATCTGGGGCGCTACCGCCGCCATTCTCTACAACCTTCGTCGTCGTTTGGAGCAGCTGGCATGAGCCAGACCAGTATTTCGTGGACAACGCTGGTTGATGCAGCGGACCTGGCCAATGCCTTGGCGCAACCCGAATTGCGTGTGGTCGATGCCCGTGCCACCGCCAGTACCGCGGTGCGGGTGGTGGATGCGCGCTATTCGCTGGCAGACAGGCAGTCTGGCGCCGCTGGCTATGCGGCCGGACATATTCCCGGTGCGGTCTACGCGGACCTGGAGAAAGACCTGTCGGACATGTACAGACAGGGGCATGGCCGCCACCCCTTGCCCGACAGTGCGGTCTTTGCAGCGCAGTTGGGACGTTGGGGCATTGCGCCTGATACCCAGGTGGTGGTCTACGATGCGGCCGATGGCAGCATGGCGGCGGCGCGCCTGTGGTGGTTGCTGCGGTTGATCGGCCATCGCAAGGTTGCCGTGCTGGATGGCGGCTTGGCGGCTTGGCGGCGTGGCAGGCGGCAGGGCAGGCACTTGATGCGGCCCCGGTTGCGGTGACGCCGTTGCCGACCTATCCAGGTCAGTTCGATATGACCCAGGTAGTCAGCGTCGAAGAGGTGCAGGCGCGCTTGTCGCAGACGCCGGCATGGCTGCTGGATGCGCGTGCCGGAGAACGCTACCGCGGCGAGGTCGAGCCCCTGGACCGGGTTGCCGGGCATGTGCCCGGTGCGTTGAACCGGCCATTCGGCATGAACCTGCGCGATGGTCGTTTCCGTCCTGCGCAGGAATTGCGCGACGAATTGGCGCCGCTGTTGTCCGGGCAGGCGCCGCAGCAGATGGCGGTGATGTGCGGTTCGGGTGTCACCGCTTGTCATCTGGCGTTGGCCTTTGCGCATGCCGGTATGCCCGGACTGCGTGTGTTCAGTGATTCCTGGAGTGGTTGGTCCAGCGATGCAGGCCGGCCAGTCGCCACAGCGTGAGTGATCAGTACGCCGCCAATGGGCGCGGTGCCTATCGGTATGAATGCTTCGGGGGAAGCGTGCGTTCATTGAAATGGCTGGGTGTAGCGCTGTTGGCGGCAGTTCTTGGTGCATGCAATGCGCCAGGTACTGGCCTGTCTGACGAAGCGGCGCGTCAGTATCTACGTGACATTGAACAATGGCGGGCGCAACGTCTGGCCGAGCTGCGTGCGCCCGATGGTTGGCTCAGCTACACCGGCTCGGGCCGGCTCAAGACCGGTGCGTACCGGGTGGGCAGCGCTGCTGCCAATGATGTGGTGTTGCCCAGTGGTCCTGCCGAGCTTGGCTTCCTGCAGGTAGACAAGGATGGCGAAGCCATCATCACCGCAGCTACCCGTGCGGGTGCGCAGATGAACGGCCAGCCGCTGCAGCGTGCGGTTCTCATCCCCGGTGTCGCCCATGTCAACGAGGCCAGCCGCGTTCAAGTGGGTGATTCGGAGTTCTATCTGGTGCGCACCGGCAGCATCCTGGGATGGCGCTACCGCGACCCGCAATCACCGCGGCGCCTGACATTTACCGCTATCGAGCACTTCCCGGTCGACCCGAAATGGAACATCAGCGCGCAATGGCGGTCGTTCCCGGCACCCAAGCAGGCGGTGTTGTTGACTTCGATCGGTACCCCATTGTCGGCGGTTGTGCCGGGTGAGGCAGTGTTTGAGGTCAATGGCCGCAGCTATCACCTGCAGCCGGTACTGGATGAGGCTGCGCCGCCATCGCGGCGTTTGTTCTTCCTGCTGTCGGACCGCACCAGTGGTCGCGACACCTATGGTGGTGCGCGTTATGTGTACGCAGCGATGCCCAGCGACGGTGTGGTGCAGTTGGACTTCAATCGTGCCGAAAACCCGCCCTGTGCGTTTACCCCGCATGTGGTATGCCCGATTGCGCCGGCGATCAACCGGCTGGATCTTGCGGTGACGGCCGGCGAAAAATTCCAGTACCTGCCGCAGTAAGCGGCGGCCAGGGAGTTGCTCAGTCCGGCAGCTGCTGCAGATCAACGGCGCGCAGCACCAGTTCCCAAGGGAACATCGGGCCCGGATCGAGCTTGCGTTGCACGCTGCGGCCGGGGGCATCGCTGGCCGGCTCCAGCGTGGTGTCCAGCTGCTCATGGCCGGCGATGTAGCGCAGCGATGGTACTGCCTGCGGCAGCCATTCCAGCAGCCGTACCAGCGCGGCGATCTGCGCTTCCGGGTAGGGCTCACTCATGGCCTGGTTGCTGGAGTCGAACCAGTTTGGCCAGCGCCCGCGGTTGACCAGCTCGATGCCGATCGAGCGCGGATTGATGCCGCGCACGTGGTGGGCGACGCGGTCCAGCGCGATGTATTGCTGGATGCTGCCGTCGCGGTCGATGTAGTAGTGGCCGCTGTTGCCGCTGCCATTGTCGTAGAGCGCACGCTCGCCGTACTCGCGGGCCGTGGCCAGGTCCGGCAGCTCGGTGCAGTGGATGACCACCAGATCGATGTCGGTGAGCTTGCGCTGCGCCAACTGGCGTTCGTAGGGCAGCGGTTTGGCAATGATGGGGGGCGGCAGGTGCATGTGTGGATGCTAGCATTCGCCCATGATTTCCCCCACGACCTGCCGCCAGCCATGAGCCGCGGCCATTGCATTCTGTCGCACGGCTTCGAGAGCGGCCCTGACGCCACCAAGGTCACCGCGTTGGCCGAGGTGGCTGAACGCCTCGGCTGGAGCCACGAACGCCCGGATTACACCGATCTGGACGCCAGACATGAGATCAGCAGGGTCGGCGACGTGCCGGCGCGGCTGCAGCGGCTGGTCGAGCGTGCGGCCGAGATGGCTGCGCGCGGCCCGCTGGTGCTGGCGGGGTCGAGCCTGGGCGCCTATATCTCGGCGATCACCTCGCTGCAGGTGCCGGTTGCCGGGCTGTTCCTGATGGTGCCGCCGACCACGATGGGACCGATGCCGGCGCTGGACGCCGCGGCGGTGCCGATCAGCGTGGTCCACGCCTGGAACGACGAGCTGATCCCGGCCGCCGACGTGATTGCCTGGGCCGCTGAGCGCAGGGCGCGACTGCTGCTGGTCGATGACGGCCACCGGCTGATGCGCCATGTGGACGCCTCCTGCCAGGCCTTCGAGGCCTTGCTGCGCGGTTTGTGAACGCGGCTGCCGGCTGAATCCGACGGCGCGGCGGGCAACTGCCTACAATAGTGGCCCTGGATGCCCCGGGGCTGGCCATCGTGCCTGCCCGTCTGGCTGGCCTGATTCCCCTTCTGAAAGTTGATATCTCCCGTGAATTTCTTTGTTTCCTGCGCCAAGGGCCTTGAATACCTGCTCGCCGACGAACTGCTGGCGATGGGCCTGCCGCGCGCGACCGCCACCATTTCCGGCGTCAATGCCGAGGGCGAACTGCGCGATGCGCAGCGCGTGGTGCTGTGGTCGCGCCTGGCCAGTCGGGTGCTGTGGCCGCTGCAGGAATTCGATTGCCCGGACGAGAACTCGCTGTACCAGGGCGTGGCGGCGATGCCGTGGGACCAGCACATCACTCCCGAGCTGACCTTGTCGGTGGACGCGCATGTATCCGGTACCGCCATCACCCATGCACGCTTTGCCGCGCAGCGGGTCAAGGACGGCGTGGTCGACAGCCTGCGCGGGCAGGGCATGGAGCGGCCGTCGGTGAACGTCGAGTTCCCGGATGTGCGCATCAACCTGTCGTTGCGCAAGGGTCGTGCCACCATCTCCATCGACCTGGGCGGCGGCCCGATGCACCGCCGCGGTTGGCGCATGGCGCAGAACGACGCGCCGTTGAAGGAAAACCTGGCCGCTGCGGTGCTGCTGCGCGCCAACTGGCCGAAGATCCACGCCGAAGGCGGTGGTTTGCTGGACCCGATGTGCGGCAGCGGCACCTTGCTGATCGAAGGCGCCCTGATGGCCGCCGACGTGGCGCCGGGCCTGCAGCGCCACGGCAGCATCCCACCGAGCCGCTGGCGCGGTTTCGACCAGGCGCAGTGGAAGGAACTGATGGCCGAAGCGCGCGAGCGCGAGCAGGCCGGTCGTGCCGCGCTCAAGCAGGTCATCCACGGCAGCGATATCGATCCGCAGGCCATCCGTGCGGCCAAGGAAAATGCCGAAGTGGCAGGTGTCAGCGAGGCTATCTGGTTCGGCGTGCGTGATGTCGCCGATGTGCAGGTGCCGCCGCAGGAAACCGGCTGCGTGGTCTGCAACCCGCCGTACGACGAGCGTCTGGCCGCGGATACCGTGCTGTATCGCCGTATCGGTGATGCACTCAAGCGGGCGGTGCCGACCTGGCGCGCGAGCCTGCTGTGCGGCAGCGCCGACCTGGCCTTCGCCACCGGCCTGCGTGCAAGCAAGAAGTACCAGATGTTCAATGGCGCCATCGAGTGCGCGTTGATTGTCTGTGATCCGATTGCGGTGCCGGAGCGCGAGAACGCCGGCCAGCCGCGCGAGCTCAGCGAAGGCGCGCAGATGGTCGCCAACCGCCTGCGCAAGAACCTCAAGAAGTTCAAGAACTGGCTGAACCGCGAAGGCATCACCTGCTTCCGCGCCTATGACGCCGATCTGCCGGAATACGCGGCGGCCATCGACGTCTACCGCGAAGACGGTGGCAAGAACCGCACCTTCCTGCATGTGCAGGAATACGCAGCACCGGCCACCATTCCGGACGTGGACGTGCGCCGCCGTCGCAACGAACTGCTTGCTGCGGCCCGTGAGGTGTTCCAGGTGCCGGCCGAGCAGGTCGCGCTGAAGTCGCGCGAGCGTGGCAAGGGCGGCAGCAAGTACGGCCGTTTCGAACAGCGCGGTGAGTTCATTTTGGTGCGCGAGAACAACGCGCTGCTGCGTGTGAATCTGTTCGATTACCTGGACACCGGCCTGTTCCTCGACCACCGCCCGCTGCGCACGCACATGGCGCAGGAAGCGCGCGGCAAGCGCTTCCTCAACCTGTTCTGCTACACCGGCGTGGCCAGCGTGGAAGCCGCGGTTGCCGGCGCCAGCTCGACCACCAGCGTGGACCTGTCCGGTACCTACCTGCAGTGGTGTGCCGACAACCTCGCGCTCAACGGCAAGGGCGGCAGCCAGCACACGCTGGTGCAGGCCGATGCGGTGACCTGGCTGGAAGCGGAGAAGAACCGCTACGACGTTATCTTCTGTGACCCGCCGACCTTCTCCAACTCGGCGCGCGCTGAAGACTTCGACATCCAGCGCGAGCACGTGCGCCTGCTGCGTGCAGCGATGGATCGTTTGACCTCCGACGGCGTGCTGTACTTCTCCAACAACTTCCGTCGCTTCAAGCTCGACGAAAATGCGGTTGCCGAGTTCGCCATCTGCCGCGAGATCTCCGCACAGACCATCGGCCCGGATTTCGAGCGCAACGCCCGCATCCACCGCGCCTGGGAACTGCGCCGGGTCTAAGCTTCACCCGTAGTGCCGAGCCATGCTCGGCAGAGGCCTTCCCGGCAATGCCAACCCGTAGTGCCGAGCCATGCTCGGCAGTAGCTTTCCCGGTAAAGCTCCAGCCGAGCATGGCTCGGCTCTACAACAGGCTTGCCGACGCCATCCCTGCGACTGGCAACACCCACGCCAATGGCGCGATCCAGCGCGGGCGGTAGGGGTACAGGCCGAACGCCAGCAGCAGGCCGGCGACGGTCATGGCACCCAGCCAGCACACCGGCCCCAGCGCCCAGCCGTGGCGCCAAACGCACAATGCAAACGCGGCAGCCAGCAGGCCCCAGCCCAGCCAACGCCATAGCCGCATACGTGAAGCGCTGGCGCGGTCCTTGCCATGCAGCTCCAACTGATGCTTCTCCATCGCCAATGACAAGGCGGCAAAGGCAGCGAACGACAAACCAAGTGTGAGCAGCATCATGTGCATGCCTCCGCCACGACAGCGGCCTGTTGCCTGCGTTTTTTTTCCGCCGCACTCAGCGGCGGCTGCCAGTGCTGCATGCGCCAGCCGCAGTACGCCAGCATCGCGCCAAAGGCGATCATGGTCAGGTCGAAGCTGGCCAAAACCCAATCACCGGCAGCGATGGTCGCACCGAGGTTCATAGGTGTGGTCAAGGCATTGAGCAACGGAATCAAGGCAAACAACGTCGCACCCAGATACAGCTGCCACGCCCACATCATCCGCTTCGGCCAGATGAAGGCGGCCAACAGCGACGCACCCCATGCATAGAAGAACACGCTGACCTCAGCGTCGCTGCGCTCGGCCAGCTGCACCGGCAACAATCGATTTCCCCAGAAATAAGCGGCAAAGGCAATCGGCAGGCCGGCGACGGCGCCGATGTTCAAAGCATCGACCAGACGCAGGCCGAAACCGGTCTTGCCGGACTTGGCATGCTTGGGCCGTTCCTTGACCGCCCACAGCACCACGCCACTGGCCACCATCAGGCAGCCGATCAATCCGGACAGGAAGAACAGGGCGCGCAAACCCCAATCGGCGAAGCGTGCCAGATGCAGCCCATACATCACGCCGCGCGTCTGTGTTGCGCCACCGGCGTTGGGACTGGCTTCCAGCAGCTCGCCACTGACTGCGTCATAGCGCAGCGACGGTGTATCCACCGACAGGCGCTTGCCATCGCGTTGCTGGATGTCGACCACTGCGTTGGCAGCACCCGGCCGATACACGGTGAAGCCGCCGATTTCGGCGCCGTTCCAGTGCCTGCGCGCACTGTCCATCAGTTGCTGGATCGGCACCGGCACTGCTTGGCCTTGCCCAGGTGATTCGATGTCGGCCATACGTGCGAAGGCCTCACTGAAGAACGCATCCTCGTCCTTGGGATAGGCAGTGCTCACGCCCCATGGCAGGTACATGAACATCAAGGTGACGATGCCGGTGTAGGTGATCATCGCGTGGTACGGCAGCGCCATCACCGCGCTGACGTTATGGAAGTCAAGCCACGAGCGCAGGCCTTTCTGCGGACGGAAGGTAAAGAAGTCCTTGAAGATCTTCTTGTGGGTGATCACGCCGGTGATGATCGCCACCAGCATGAACATCGCGCAGAAACCAACGATGTAGCGTGCCCACACAACGGGGATGTAGTGCAGGTCGAAGTGCAGGCGATAGAAGAAGTCGCCACCGCGTGTTTCGCGTGCGCTGACTTCAGTGCCGGTGTTGGGGTCGACGGTGGCGTCACCGAAGCGGCCGCCGCCGCGACGCCGACGTTTCTCGCCTTCGGTCGGTGGTTTGACCATCGACTCGGGGTTGCGCCAGAACATGCGCATTGCCGGATTGCGGGCGTCGGGCAGGGTGACGCTCCAGCTCTCGGCCAGCGCTGCCTTGTGCTGCAGGAAGTTGAGCGCGCGGGTGGCGGCGTCGTCGGCACTGACCGAGCTGCGTGGCAGCTCGGGGCGCATCCAACGGCTGATCTCCTCGCGGTAATAGCTGGCCGTGCCAGCCATGAAAATCAACAGCAGCAACCAACCGACCAGCAAGCCGGTCCAAGTGTGCAGCCACGCCATCGATTGGCGGAATCCGTTCTTCATGCGGCAGCTCCAAGCCACTGGGTGCCCAACCAGAACAGCGCGGTCGGGATCAGGATGCCGACCCATGCACGCAGCGCGCTGCGGGTGGCGAACGCCCACAGTGCGGCGCAGGCGCACAGCACGATGGCGACCAGCATGCCGGTCAGTACCGCCTGGCTGCGGGCGATCGGCAAGGCCACGGCGAAGAACATCGAGCATGTGGCGGCCAGCGCGTAGCCGCCGACGATGGCGGCAAGCGAGCGTGACAACACGCCCAACCAGGGGCGTGCGAAGAAACTGCCAAGACGGGTGTACCAAGGGCTGGCGAGAGGCGTGCTGTCCACGGGAACCTGCAAAGTCGGATCAATACGGACGCCACCGGCAAAGCCGGTGGCGTGGAATAAGTCGGCCGTCCCTGGCCGCCACTGCCGTGCAGTGGTTTCCCTGCAGGGATTACAGCTTCCAGCGCAGGCTCAAACGCACGTTGCGCGGCTCGCCCCAGTTGACGCCGTCATAGAAGCCGACGTTGCTGTAGTACTTCTTGTCGAGCAGATTGTTGATATTCAACTGCGCGGAGAAGTTGTCGTTGAACTGGTAACCGGCGAAGGCATTGACCAGTACCACCGCATCCTGGGTGATCGGGTATTTGTAGCGCTTGCCGCTGGTGAGGTAGTCGTCCGCCGGACGGTTGCTCATACGCCAGATTTCGCTCTGCCAGGTGACACCGCCACCCAGCGACAAGCGGCTCCATGCACCGCCTGGACGCCAGCTGGTGTTGAGGCGGAAGGTGTTGACCGGCGTGGTGGTGTTCTGGCGCACGCCGTCCTTGTTGCGGATGACGGTGTGTGCATAGCCGGCCGACAGGTTCCAGTGTTCGCTGATGCTGCCCTGGGCTTCCACTTCCCAACCCCTGACCTTGTTGCCCTTGCCGGTGGAGCGGTAGGCGGTCGAGCCATCGGGCAAGGAAGCCTCCGGTACCGAGTCATCGACTTCGGCAACGTTGTCCTTGACGCCCTTGAACACGGCTGCCGATGCGTTCATGCGACCGTCGAACAGCTCGGCCTTGACGCCGGCTTCCCACATATCGCCAACCACCGGTTCCAGGTAGTTGTTGTTCTTGTCGCGGTAGTTCTGCGGCTGGAAGATGTCGGTGTAGCTGGCATAGGCACTGAATGACTTGCTGAAGTCGTAGATCAGGCCGGCATACGGAGTGAGCGAGTCATCCGGCTTGTAACCGCCGCGGGTGGTGCCCAGCAGTTTCCCGGACGCGTCGCGTTCGTACTCCCAACTGCGGGTTTCCCAGCTGCCGTAGCGTGCGCCGAGCACCGCCATCAGCGGATCGGCAAGCTGCAGGCGTGCAGCAACATAGGCGGCGCGCTGCTTGAGCTCATCCTGCGAGGACAGCCAGTTGTAACGATTGACCTGCAGCGGCGCCACGTCGCCGGTCCAGTGACGCCAATCCGGCACCTTGTCATAGCCGTCGGCATAGTCGAAATCCGAGCCCGGGACTTCGCCCTTGCGCAGCGACTGGCCGAGGCCGACCACCAGCTCGTGCTCGCGGCCGAACAGTTTGAACGGGCCGCCGGCATTGAGGTCGAATACCTGCATGTCACCGCGTTCGCCGAAAGCGCCGATGTAGGCGGTCACGCCGGTACCGTCCGGACGCGGGTAGCCTGCCGCGCCGTACCAGACATTGCCTTCGGTCTCGCGCTTGGAGCGGGTATAGCTGGCCTTGATCGACCAGTCATGGCCCAGGCTCTGTTCCAGTCGTGCGAATGCGGTCTTCTCGACGATTGGCCAGCGGCTCCAGCGTGCCGACAGATTGGTCGAACGCGGCAGCTTGGCCGGCTTGCCGTCGACGCCCCAGTAAGGCACCACGCCCCAGGTAACGCCGGAAGTTTCCGGCGACTGGTATTCGTAGCCGACTTCGAGCAGGGTGCTGTCGCTCAGGTCAGCCTGGACAATGCCGTAGAACACATTCTTGTCCATCTGATAGACGTCGCGGAACGAGTCGCTCTGCTGCTTGGCGGCTACGATGCGCGCACGTACGCGGCCATCCAGTGCGACCGGGCCACCGATATCTGCTTCCAGGCGTTGGTTGCCCCAGCGGCCGAGCATCAGGTTGGCGCTCATCGCGAACGCATCGGTTGGGCGCTTGCGCACGTAGTTGATGGTGCCCGAGGGATCACCGGCGCCGGTGGTCAAGCCTGTCGCGCCGCGGACCACTTCGATGCGGTCATAGATGACGCTGTCGTTGTTGGTCTTGATGTAGCCACCGAAGGTGTTGAGCATGCCATCAACCTGGAAGTTGTTGATGGTGTAGCCACGCGAGACGAAGCTAATGCGCTCACTGTCGGTGACCGCTACGTGCACGCCGGTGACCTGGCCCATCACGTCGGACATCGCATACAGGCCCATGTCATCCAGGCGCTGGCGGGTAAGCACGGTCACCGACTGTGGCGTGTGCCGCAGCGACAGATCCAGCTTGGTGGCGGTACGCGCTTGTTTGACTGTGTACGAGGTGGGGATGTCGCCGTCGGCGACGACTTTCACCGTATCCAGATTGGTGGCGGCAGGCGCCGCTTCTTCCGCCCACGCGGAGGCGGCTGCGCTGCAGAGGGCGACAGAGAGTGCGGCGGCCAGTAGCGCTGGCTGTGGCAGGGTAGGACGGGAGGACATGGCGGATTCCTGTTGGGCAAAAGGATTGCCAACTACAGGAATCGCCCACGGCACAGCCCACACAATGCGTGGACGCCCCGGGTAGTGCCGCTCCCGCCAGCTGGCCTGCATGCACGGCGCAGCCGGCTACGGCGCGCGTGGCATCAGTTCGGATATCGGGGGTACACGGGGCGTGGCGGGATGGAGTGAAACATCCATGTCGCACGAGGCTGGGCGTACTGCCTAGGTGGTAACGATAATTGTTCGCATTTAAATAAGCAAGCGGATGTGTCATTGCTTCTGTGCTGGTTGCGCTCGCATCGTCATGCCGCTGACGCGTGCGCGATATCTCTCGCGGGGTGTTGTTGGGAGCGCTGGTGCGTGCCCATTGATGACGATTACGAGCAGTAGCAGTGAATGTCTGCTTGCTTCATTCAACAGTGCGTTGTGTTGTATGTGTCATCGCCGGGCAACACGTTGTTACGAGAATGCGAAGCTCCCTGCAGGCACTTGCCTGAAGCAGTCTTTCGAATTCCGGAGCAGCCAGTGAAGCGTTGTGCGTTGTCGATTGCAGTTGGATTGGTGGTGTTTGGTGGCGTGGCAAGCGGTGCACATGCGCAACAGATGGGAGCGACGCCAGCAGCAAAGGCGACCAACCTCGACGCTATGATCGTCACTGGTACGCGCGGTTCCAACCGCACCCAGTTCGATACGCTGGCGCCGGTGGATGTGTTCTCGCAGGAAGAAATCCAGGGCATCGAGTCGTCTGACCTTGCCGACGTGTTGGCGCAGCTGGTGCCCTCGTTCGTGGTGCAACGCATGCCGATGAATGATGGTCAGGTGTTCGTTCGCCCAGCCACGCTGCGTGGCCTGTCGCCGGATCAGACCCTGGTGCTGGTCAACGGTCGTCGTTTTCATCGCTCGGCACTGCTGGGTGCCCGTGGCGCGCAGGGGCCGGATCTGGCACAGATCCCGAAGAGCGCGATCCAGCGTATCGAAGTGCTGCGCGACGGTGCCTCGGCGCAATACGGTTCTGATGCGATTGCCGGCGTGATCAACATCATTCTTGATGACAGCGTTGGCACCGAAGTGAGCATGGGCCTGTCGCAATACAGTGAAGGCGATGGCACCTCGCGCAATGTCGGTGCACGTACCGGTATCGCGTTGGGTGATGCCGGCAGCCTCTCCTTGTTCGCTGACTACGACAATTCCGATGCGACCTCGCGCACCCGTCAGCGCGCAGATGCAATCGCTTTCCAGAACAAACATCCCGAATTGAAAGTGCCAAACCCGGTACAGCGCTGGGGCCAGCCGGAGCTTGAGAACAAACGCGCAGGCTTCAACCTCAAGCACTACCTGGGCGAAACCACCGAGATCTACGGCTACGGCCTGTATGGCAGGGGCGAGGGCCTGAGTGATTTCAACTGGCGCAACCCGGATGGCACCGCCTCGGTCTACAACACCACGGCGGTGTTCCCGGGCTGGGATGTGCGCACGCTATACCCGACTGGCTTCAGCCCGAAGTACGGCACCGACTATGACGATCTGCAGCTGCTGTTCGGTGCGCGCGGTCGCATTGGCGAGAATCTGGACTGGGATGTAAGTGGCAGCTACGGGCGCAACCGCATCGAGTACACCCTGGGGAATTCGATCAATGCCTCGCTGGGGCCGGACAGCCCTACCTCGTTCTACCTCGGTCGGCTGAGCCAGGAGGAGCGCAACCTCAACGCCGACTTCGTTTACAGCCTGCCATTGGCGGCGCTGGCGTCGCCGGTGAATATCGCCTTCGGTGCCGAGTTCCGTGAGGAGACCTATGGCGTGGATGCGGGTGACCCGGCCTCGTATGCAATCGGCCCCGGTGCGGTCGCCGGCCTGGCAGGCAACTCCAACGGGGCGCCTGGCTTCAGTCCAGCCAACGCCGGCAGCTGGGATCAGCGCAGCTATGCCGCCTATGTCGATGTGGAAGTACCGATGACCGCGCGCTGGAGCGTGGGCGCAGCAACGCGCTACGAACACTTCTCTAGCTTTGGCCAGACCGTGGATGGCAAGCTGTCCTCTCGCTTCGAGTTCACCCCGGATTTCGCCCTGCGCGGCTCGGTGTCCACCGGATTTCGTGCGCCTACACCTGGTCAGCTCTACACCACCAATACCCAGCAGGGCCTGGATACCGTCACGCTGCAGGTGTTCACCTCCGGGCGCCTGTCGCCCAGCGATCCGCTGGCACGCATGCTGGGCGCGAAGGATCTGAAGCCGGAGCAGTCACGCACCGCATCGCTGGGCCTGACCTGGCGCAACGATGCCGGCTTCTCGGGCTCGATGGACCTGTACGACATCAAGGTAACGGACCGTTTCAGCCAGTCGGCCTCGTTCCAGATTCCGGCCGGCGTCGCCAACCCGATGGGCTATACCTCGGTGAGTTATTTCACCAATGACTTCGACACCACCACACGTGGTATCGATCTGGTTGGCAGCTACGCCACCGATCTGGGGACGGGCCGTTTGAACGTGACCCTGGGCTGGAACTACAACAAGACCGAGGTCGACAAGGGCGCTACCGGCGTGGCGACCAATGCCAGTCAACGTGTGGTGTTCGAAGAGCGCCTGCCACGGCAGAAGGGCACCTTCAGTGCCAACTACGACGTCGGTAGTTGGAGTGTGCTTGGCAAGCTGCGCCACTACGGCGCGTGGACCGACTCATCGGGCAATGCCACCGGCGATATCTTCCAGCGCTTCGGTGCCATGCAGTTCTTCGATCTGGCAGTGAGCTACCGCATCAATGCGATGCACTCGCTGCGGGTCGGCGCTGACAATGTATTCAATCGCTATCCGGACGAAGCGACCTTCCAGGCCAGCCGTGGTCTGATCTACTCGCGCAATGCGCCATATGATACTGACGGCCGCAATGTTTACGCCGAATACCGGTTGAAGTTCTAAGCATGGATACCAATCGACGTCGTCTCCTGCGCTCGGCGGCCATGTTGCCGCTGATGGGCACTGCTGCCGGGGCGTTGGCATCGGCCACGCCAACAGCGTCACTGCCAAGCGCATCGGCAGGCAGGTCTGCCGCGCAGTTGGCCACGGATGAGACGTACTGGGCGGCAGTAGCCGCCCAGTACGAGCTCACCGACGAGGTGGTGATGCTGGACAACGGCTATTGGGGGGCAATGGCGCGGCCGGTAGTGCAGGCCTATCAACAGGCCACCGCTGAAGTGAATCAAGGCAATGCCTGGTTTGGTCGCGTCGAGTTCCCGAAGCGGGCGCGCTTGGTGCAGCAGCGTTTGGCTGCGTTCCTCGGTGTGGGTGAAGACGAGCTGGTACTTACCCGTGGCGCTACCGAGGCGCTGCAGGCGTTGATTGGTGGCTACAACCGGCTGCAGCCGGGTGACCAGGTGCTGTATGCCGATATCGACTACGACAGCACCATCACCGCGGTGCGCTGGCTGCAGCAGCGGCGCGGTGCCGAGCCGGTGGCGATCGTGCTGCCGGAGCCTTGCGATGCGGCAACGGTAGTGCAGGTCTATGCCGATGCGCTGGCCAGGTATCCGCGCCTGAAACTGATGCTGTTGACGCAGGTGAATCACCGCAACGGCATGCTGCTTCCGGTCGCCGAGATTGCGGCATTGGCCAAGGCGCGCGGCGTGGATGTCATCGTCGATGCCGCGCATGCGGTGGGGCAGGTGGACATGCAGGTTGGCGAACTGGGGGCTGACTTTGTCGGGATCAACCTGCACAAGTGGATAGGCGCTCCAGTCGGTGTAGGCGCGATGTATGTGCGGCGCGGGCGGGTGGCGGATATCGACCCGTATATGGGCGACCCGGATCGCGGTATCGCCAGTCGCATCCATACCGGCACGGCCAATTTTGCGGCCTTCCTTGCGCTGCCTGCGGCCTTGGATTTTCATGCCGCGATCGGTGTGCAGGCCAAGCGCGAGCGCCTGTTGCTGCTGCGCAACCGCTGGCGCGATGGGGTGCGCGAAGTGCCGGGCGTGCAGTTGCTGGGTAGCGACGAGGTGGCGTTGAGCAGCGCGATTTCATCGTTCCGGCTGCAAGGCCGCACATCGCTTGAGCAGAACGTGGCGATAGCGCGGCAGTTGCTGGAACAGCACGGTGTGTTCACCGTGCATCGTGATGGCTTGGCGCAGGGTGCATGCGTGCGGGTGACGCCGGGGATATTCACCTCGCCCGCGCAGATTGATCGGTTGGTGGATGCAGTGCAGGCGGTAGCGGCAAAGACTGCGTAGGGCGCCCCGCTTGTGGGAGGGGCGTCAGCCGCGAAGCTGACATGTATTCAATTCCACTGACCAACTGCAATCGGGAGATGCGGTTGGCTGTTGTGGATTGCAGAAATTACACGGGTCTGAAGGACTCCCGGCTTCGCGGCTTACGCCGCTCCTACGACAGCCGGGGTCAGAACTTCAGCCAGCCGGTCAGGGCATGCAGCAACAGGCCAATCAGGCCACCTACCACGGTGCCGTTGTAACGGATGTACTGCAGGTCGCGACCGACGCTGAGCTCCAACTGTTCGACCAGCTTTTTTTCGTCCCAGGCTTTCACGGTCTGGGCGATATGACTGGTGACGCCGCTGCGCAGGCGATTGGTCAGCTTTTCGGCGCCGGCCAGCATGTGCTGGTTCAGGGCGTCGCGCAGGGCGGGATCATTGCCGATGGTGGTGCCGAGCTTGCCCAGGCTGCGCTCCATGTGAGCTGCCAGTGCAGAGTCTTCGTGCGATAGATCATCACGAAGATAGTCGTGCACTCGTTGCCAAAGTCCTTGCACGTACTCTTGAACTGCGGGGTGATCGATCACCTGTTGCTTCAATGCATCGACCTTGGCAGCCAAAGCCGGATCTTCGCGGAGGCGGCGAATGTAGCCAGCGATCCACGCGGCGTAATCCTGGCGCAACGGATGCTCGGGCTGCGAAAGGATCGCCTGCAGCTCTTCCAGAGCCGCCCTGGCCAGTCTGTCGGCCATGGAATCGCCGATCTCGTCGATGGGTTTGACCCAGTCCACGGTGCTGGCCAGTTTTGGCCATTCCTTGCGGATGTAACGCACGATCAGGGCCGAGGCTTGCTGCCGCACCTTGTCGTTGTCCAGCCAGTGGGCAATGCGGGTGAGGCCTTCATCAAGCACGCGCTGATGGCGGTTGTCGGCGGTAAGCAGGCCCAACAGTTCGCCTGCGGTTCCTGCTGCGTTCCATTGCCGCAGCTGCGCCACCACGAAACCCTGGATGGAGCGGCGCACTGCAGCTTCGTCGAGCAGGTCCAGTGCCTGCACAGCCCAGCCGCGTGCCATGCCAGCCAGCATCTTGGCCTGCGCAGGTTGTGCCAGCCATTCGCCCAGGCGGGTGGCTGGATCGAATACCTTCAGCTTGGCCATCAGCGCCTCCGGCTCCAGGAAGTGGTCACGCACGAACACCGCCAAGCTGTCAGCGATGCGTTCCTTGTTGCGCGGAATGATGGCCGTATGCGGAATCGGCAGGTTCAGCGGTCGCCGGAACAGCGCGACCACCGCAAACCAGTCAGCCAAGGCGCCTACCGTCGCCGCTTCACAGAACGCACCTACCCAGGCCCACATACCGCGCTCACCGTTGAGGTGGCTGACGATGAAGCCGGCCAGCATCGCCAGCAGCATCGCCACGGCGTATAGCTTGAGCCGCCGCAGTTGCGCGCGGCGCGGATCGTCCTGGAGGCTCACGGTTTACTCGCCGTCCTTCTTGCTCACGGTGCGGCGGAAGCAATGGTTGCCGGCTGGGTGCGCCCATTCGCCAGCATTGCCGCGTTGGGGGCCCTCCGCGGTGCTGGTGTCGAACTGCGCGCACAACTCGTAGTGGGTGGCATCCAAGGCGCGGTAGCGGTAATCGGGCCCGCCAGCAGGGTCCTTGTAGGTCAGGATCATGCCGGGTTGCGCGGCGAGGGCGAGGAGGTTGGGCGGTAACGCGTCGTTCTCGCGCCAGTAGTTGCCGGCCGCGGTCTCCAGCGTCCGCAGATGCGATACGCGCGCATCATCCAGCCGCTTGAGTCGCTGTTGCGATGGCGAATCGATGACCCAGACGCCGGCTGCGATTGCGGCTGCAGTGACGATGCCGGTTGCCCAAAGTACGCGGGTGCCCCAAGCGGTGCGGCTCATGACTCGACCTCCTCTTGGCGCAGGTCCCACAGGTAGTAGCCGAACGCGGTACCGGCGATGACGCCGACCACCAGCACCTTGAGCAGGAAGCGCAGGCTCAGCTCGCCGCTGAGCAGGTTGTACACCAATGCGGTGAGGTCGCCGATCAACACGGTGGCGGCGACGAACAGGGTCAGGTAGGTGAGCCAGCGGCGTACCGGTGACAAGCGCTTGATTGGATGCCTGTCCACGTCGCGGCTGACCCGATGGGCGGCGAAGACGAATACCGGGAAGGCGATTACCAGTGCCGAGATTGCCCAGCGGATACCACCGCTCAACCGCAGCAGCTGCCAATCGGGATCGGCCGGGTCGGGCAGGGCATACTGGATCAGCTGGAACAGCAGGCTGCCCAGGTTCCAGGCGAAGAAGTACAGCGTGCTGAACAGCACCAGATAGGCGAAGGCTTCGCGTGCCGACAGTGAGGCGCGTGGGCGTGGCACAGGTAGCGGGAAATCAACTTCGGCCCAGCCATCGAGTACGCCGCTGATCTGCTGTTCGCTCCAGCCGGCGGCCAGCAATGCGCCGCTGACCTGCTGGCGGCTATGTCCGCGCATCAAGGCGTCGCGGACAAAGGTTTCAAGTTCGGGAGAGGCCGAGGCCATCACATGCTCCTTGCAGGGATGACCGCAGCCTAGGGTGCTGGCTCAGCGCAATCAAGCGTCGATGGGTTCTTCGACCTGTGCGGCCAGCATGCGCGCGCGCAGTGCGTCCAGTTCCATGCGCAGGGCCTGGTTCTCGGCGGTGAGCGAGGTCACGCGCTGACGCAGGGCCTGCAACTCGGCGCTGTCGCTGCTGCCGTCGAGGCCATCGGCTTCGGCCATGCTCAGCGGCTGTGCGTCGTCATCGGCGTCGTCACGCGCTGCCTTGGGTTTGCGCTTGGCATCACGCACGCGTTTGGCGGCCTGCTTCAGCTCGTCCTTGCCGCCACGCGCAGCTGCGCGCTGTTCGTCTTCGGGCAGGCTGGCCACGGTAGCGGCGGCGCTGAGCGAGATTGCGCCCACCCGCATCGCCTCGATCACTTCGGCGGTGGCGTGGTCGTGGATCTTTTCGATCATCGTCACCTGGCTGGGGCTGAGCTTGGCTTCGCGGGCCAGATCGGCCTTGGACAGCTTGGGTGCCGGGTCCCACGGCGGGCTGTCGCTGTCGGCGGCAGCGCTGGGCGCAGCCTCACCTTCGCTCTCGCGGCGCAGTTGTTCCTGCTCGCTGCGGCGCCGGGCTTCCAGGATGTCGCGCTTGCGCAGGGCAAGCACACCGCGCTGGTAATCGGACACGCTGCGGCGGCCCAGATGCTGCTCGATCATCCAAAGATGAACGTCGTCCATCGACTTGAAGCGGGTGTTCTGCACGGTATTGAAGGCGATACCGTGCTTGGAACAGATGCCGTAGCGGTTGTGGCCGTCGATCAGTACATCGCCCCACAGTACCAGTGCGTCGCGGCAGCCCTCGGCCAGCAGACTGCGCTCCAGCGCGTCGTGCTCGTCCTGCGTGAGCGGATCGATATAGGCCTTGAGTTCTTCGTTGACGATGATGTCCATGAGCGCTGCCGGAAACGTGGAGCGGCATTGTGAAGCCAGCAGGGGCCACGGCCAACCCTTGTATTTGCGGAAAATAACAGGTCCGTGCCGGTGCGCTACGGTGGCCGGCGTACCATGAACACCTGTTACAAGGCCTTGCTCACAGGAAACCATCCATGAACAGTCCCCATATCCGCGAACAATGGCAGGTGCTGGCCGACGGCCTGTCGCTGCGTACCCGCGCGTTCATAAACGGCCAGTATGTGGATGCCGTATCGGGCGCTACCTTCGACTGCATCAGCCCGATTGACGGGCGCGTGCTTGGGCGTATCGCCGACGGCGGTCAGCTCGACATCGATCATGCGGTAGCGGCGGCGCGGCGCAGCTTCAACGCCGCTCATTGGGCAGGCTTGAAGCCGGTCAAGCGCAAACAGGTATTGCTGAAGCTGGCGGCCTTGGTAGAAGCGCATGCCGATGAGCTCGCCCTGCTGGAAACCCTGGACATGGGCAAGCCGGTGGCGCAGGCACGGCAGGTGGATGTAGGCGGGGTGATCCGCTGCATCCAATGGACGGCCGAGGCGGCGGACAAGCTCTATGGTGAAGTCGCCCCGACCGGCGCCAACGAGCTGGGCTTGATCACCCGCGAGCCGCTGGGCGTGATCGGCGCCATCGTGCCGTGGAATTTTCCGCTGCTGATGGCGGTATGGAAGATCGCCCCGGCACTGGCCGCAGGCAATTCGGTGGTGCTCAAGCCTTCGGAGAAGTCACCCTTGAGCGCTCTGCGTTTTGCCGAGCTGGTGAGTGAAGCCGGCGTTCCTGATGGTGTGTTCAACGTGGTGCCGGGCAGTGGTAAGGGCGCAGGTGAGCCACTGGCGCTGCATATGGATGTGGACGGTTTGGTGTTTACCGGCTCTACTGCGGTGGGCAAGCGACTGCTGCAATGTGCAGGTCTTTCGAACATGAAGCGCGCCTACATGGAATGCGGTGGCAAGAGTCCCAACATCGTGTTTGCCGACGCGCATGATCTGGACAAGGCTGCCGAGGCCGCTGCGAGCGCGATCTTCTACAACCAGGGCGAGGTGTGTACGGCAGGTTCGCGCCTGTTGGTGGAGCGCTCGATCAAGGATGCGTTTGTCGCCAAGGTGATCGAGCACGGCCGGCATATGCAGCCTGCGCATCCATTCGAGCCGAAAGCGGCAATGGGGGCGATGGTGGATGAGGTGCAGACCACGCGCGTGCTGGGTTACATCGAGAAGGGGACGGCTGAAGGTGCGCGGCTATTGCTGGGCGGCAAGCGAGCGGATGTCGTTGCCGGCGGGTGTTACATCGAGCCAACGGTATTTGATGAGGTGAGCCCGCAACAGAGCATCGCCCGCGATGAGATATTTGGTCCGGTACTGTCCGTTATCGCATTCGACGGTGAGCAGCACGCCCTGCAGTTGGCCAATGACACCGAGTACGGGTTGGCGGCAGGCGTGTGGACGCGCGATGTTTCGCGCGCGCATCGGCTTGCGCGTGGCCTGCGTGCAGGCAGCGTGTGGGTCAACTACTGGGATGGCGGCGACATGACCGCGCCATTCGGCGGTTACAAGCAATCGGGCAACGGCCGCGACAAGTCGTTGCATGCCTTCGACAAGTACACCGAGATGAAGGCGACCTGGATAAATCTCGAAGGCTGATCTACTCCCTCCTGTTGGCCCTGCCGAGGGGCTGGGCTGTTCATTGAATCAATACGGATTTTGAAAGCCCATGCTGAAAGTGATTGCCGAGGATTTCATCAAGCAGGAACACATTGGCGATGTGCTTCCGCTGTACCGCGAGCTGGTGAAGGAAACACGACTGGAGCCATTATGTGTGGCCTACGATCTGTTCATCGATCAGAAGGACCCCGGGCACTTCATCTTCATCGAGCAGTGGCCGGACCGTGCAGCGTTGGACGCACATTGCGCCAGCGCGCACTTCCAACGTCTGGTTCCATTGATCGATCAGTACCAGCGTCAGCCGGGTAAATTTCTATTCATGGATGCTTTTGCCTGATCGCACCGCAGGGTCTTGCGGCAAGGGAATGACCGTCAAAGCAGGGATATTTGTCGTGTACCCGGGCGGCCGGGTACGGCGTTCTTGTATGGCACGCTGGAAGTCTTTGCAGGATTCCAGGCATCAGCGCCGAGAGGCAGCCCGGGGCAATGCCCGCGATACAGCATCCTGCGCAACGCATGCTTTCCAGCAGCGTTGCCGTGCGCAATGCGCCGTGGCCGCGCGCACTCACTGCGTTCTGGAAATAGCTGACGTTGGTGTAGTCCTGGGCTTCCAGTTGCGCGCGTACCTGCGCTGCGGTCAATGCATCCGTAGTGCCGAGCCATGCTCAGCAAGGGCCTCCCCGTGAACAGGCAGTGCTCAGGCTTGTGTAGGAGCGACGTCAGTCGCGAAGCCAATACACCATCTGATCGCGGCGATGCTTGCTTCTGATGCGATGCATGCTTCGCGGCTTACGCCGCTCCTACAAGGCTTCGTCGGGGTTCGCAGCCGAGGCCGGACACCCATGTGTCCGGCAACGTTCTGTCAGTGTTTAATCGTCGCCGCGCTTGCGCAGCTGGCCGGCAAAGCGATCCAGCCATTGCGCGAAGCCCTGCAGTACCGCACCGCCCTTGTCCTTGAGTCCGGCCAGCTCGGCTTCCAGACGCTCGCGGCGGGTGGACTCGCCCTCGTTGCTGGGCAGCGGTGGCAGGATGTGGGCGAAGTAGGTGTCGCCCAGGAACTTGTGCAGCAAGCGTTCGCCGATGAAGGGCTCGCCGTTGTTGAGAGCACGCGCACCCTTGAGCAGGTTGCGGATGTCGTATTGCGTGGGGCTGAGGTCGGGTACCTGCTTGGGCAGGTCGAGCAGGCTGTAGACCGCGATGCGCGCGGTGCGCACCGAGCTTTCCATGGTGAACACCACATCGTTGGCGGTCTCCACGAACTGGCCAACCAGCGCCAGGTTGGTGCAGCCGGCCGGCACCACATGCGGGCGATCACCGGCCGCGCGCGGCATGAACTGGGCGGTGATGTACGGCATCAGCGCCAGGCGCACCTTGGTGTGCGGGATGATGGCGCCGAGTTGATCGGTAATGCCAAGGTGATGACAAAGCTCGGCCACGATCTCGCGTCCCGTGCACTCAGGCATGGTCTTCTTGACGAAGTTGCCCGGCTGGTCCATCAGCAGTGCGTAAACCCACATCACCACCGTGTCCTTGGGCTGGCCGGGAAAATGTGGCTGACGGTTGATGGTGATGCTCAGCACCCAGTTCGAATCGGTGAAAGTGATGATGCCGCCGGTAGCGGTGCGGCCCGAGGTCGGGTCGTTGACCGAGAGCTCACGCAGCTTGTCGACCAGTGGCGATGGCTTGCAGGTCAGGGTGGCCGACTCCCACATGGAGCGGTCGATGTCACCACAGAATTTGTCGGGCTTGCCGAATACCGGTGAGTGCTTGGCAAGGTTGCGCCACAAGCCCCAGCTGCTGCCTTCGGCCGGACCGCCGTGGCGCTTCTTCAACACCGGCACGGTGTCCAGATCACCGTAGGCGGTGTCCTCGGTCATCGAGCCGGTCAGCGCGATCACCAGGTCACGCGGAGCGACGGTGAGGCGGCCTTCGCCGTCGGTGCCGCGTGTGTGCAGGGCAGTGACGGTGCGCTGCTCGCCCTGCACATCGAAGTCCATGTCCAGCACCTGCGTGCCGAGCTTTACCTGCACGCCTTTCTCGCGCAGCAGCTTGATCAGCGGGGTGACGAAGGTGTCGTACTGGTTGAACTTGGGGAAGACCAAGGTCGACATGTCGCCAAAGCCGTCGATGGCATCGAGGAAGCGGTGCATGTAGAGCTTCATTTCCAGCAGGCTGTGCCAGTTCTCGAAGGCAAACATCGAGCGGAACAGGAACCAGAAATTGCTGGCCAGGAAGCCTTCGCTGAAATGGTCTTCGATGGTCAGGTCATCGAGCTGGTCCTTGCGCTTGAGCAGCAGGCTCACCACTTCCCATTGCTGCTTGCGGCTCAGCCCAAAGCGGGTGAAGTCGGGCAATACCTGGCCCTGTTTGTGCATCAGCCGCGACTTGGACCAGTTCGGGTCTGCATCGTTGGCGAGCCGGTATTCGTCCAGCACGCTGAAGCCTTCCGGCAGCTCCAGCGCAGGCACGTCCTGGAACATGTCCCAGAGGTTGTCGTAGTTCCAGTTCATCTCGCGGCCGCCGCGCACGAGGTAACCGTCCTCGGGGTTGCCGGCACCGTCCAGCGAGCCGCCCTCAATACCGGCGCCTTCGATGATGGTGATGTTCTCGCCCGGCATATGGCCATCGCGGATCAGGTAGAACGCCGCTGCCATGCCGGCGATGCCGCCGCCTACGATCCACGCTTTGCGGGTCTGGATGCCTTCGGTGGGCAGTGGCTTGAAGCGCTGGTAGTTGCCGACCATGTCAGGTGGCGGCAGCGTGTTGAGGGGGGTGTTGTGCCAGTAGCGGGCGGTGGCGTCGGCTTCGTGCTCGAAGCGGGGGCTGGATTCAGTCATGAGGTTCTCCGGTCTTGGGGGGAGGTGCACAACGAACCGTCCCAGCCTAAACAGCGTTCGGGCTGGACGGGTTACATATCCGTGAATCGCGGAGCTGCAGGCTGTGATCGTGCGTGAGGCACGGTTGTGGGCTCAGCGGCGGCAACGCGCGCTTTCCTGCAGCAGTGCCGTGCGCAATGCGTCGCGGTCGCCGGCACTCACTGCGTTCTGGAAATAGCTGACGTCGCGCCGGCTCAGCGTGCAGGGATCGACCTCGTAGCCAGGCGGCCAAAATCCAAGGTAGCTGGCCACACCCTGGATCATCTGTTTCGGGCTCATCTGCGGCTTCAGCCGGAAGTAGCGAGGAGCGTGCTGGAACGTAGGGTCTTGGTTGAGGCGTCGAAACGGTTGTTGAGCGAAGCTGTCGGCGCTCAGTGGGGCGCCGCCGACGGCGTCTTCGGCAAGGCTCAGGTTCAACCGGGGCGGGGCTGGAGTCGCGGCCTG
The DNA here is from genome assembly GCF_056760175.1 of Stenotrophomonas sp. STEN021. NCBI lineage: Bacteria > Pseudomonadati > Pseudomonadota > Gammaproteobacteria > Lysobacterales > Lysobacteraceae > Stenotrophomonas > Stenotrophomonas sp. STEN021. The sequence goes on from NZ_JBRREH010000002.1 coordinate 32,980, forward strand.
CGACGAGGCCGTGAGCGTTTGCTGATCGGTCGGTGGCCGGGAAGGGGATCTCGCCGACATCCTCGCTCTGGTGGTTTGCGCAGGTGCGTGCGGGGTTTGCAGGGCGGGTGCTGCGCTCGGAGGGCGCGGCAACCAGCGCAGGCTGGTACGCGGTCCGATGTCGGGCAGGCTCTGTTGGCGCGGCTGCAGCAGCCATAGCGCAAGGGCTGCATGGACTGCGACGACGGTGATGGCAGCACTCAGGTGGGCGAGCGGGTGTCGGAAACGTCCGGAAGTGGTCGTCATCGGCAATGCATCCATGCGGGGGCAGATGCTGTGACCGCCGGCTGTGCCAATAGTTTCCTGCTTTCAGGGTGAAAGCGGCAGCGTCGTCAAGCAACGGTGTCGGCTGCAACCAAATGGCGGCCGCCGCGGCACTGCATGGCAGACTGCGGCCATTATTTCCTCTGTTACGACCATGTCGACCGCCGCCAGCTCCGCACCTTTGAACTCCCCGCGCCGCGTATTGGCGGCCAGCCTGATCGGCACCACCATCGAATTTTTTGATTTCTACATCTATGCCACCGCGGCGGTGCTGGTGTTTCCCAAGCTGTTTTTCCCTGAGAGCAGCAACGACGCGGCACTGCTGCAGTCGCTGGCGACCTTCGCGGTGGCCTTCATCGCCCGGCCGGTCGGCTCGGCGGTGTTCGGGCACTACGGGGACCGGATCGGGCGCAAGGCAACCTTGGTCGCTGCGCTGCTGACGATGGGCCTGTCCACGGTGGCGATCGGCCTGCTGCCGACCTATCACGACATCGGCGTGACCGCGCCATTGTTGCTGGCCTTGTGCCGTTTCGGGCAGGGCCTCGGTCTGGGCGGGGAATGGGGCGGTGCGGTGTTGCTGGCGACCGAAAATGCGCCGCCGGGCAAGCGTGCCTGGTACGGCATGTTCCCGCAGCTGGGCGCGCCGCTGGGCTTCCTGCTGTCGGCCGGCACCTTCCTGCTGCTGGGGCGGGTTCTGGACGATGCCAGTTTCCTGTCCTGGGGTTGGCGCGTGCCGTTCGTCGCCAGTGCGCTGCTGGTGATCGTCGGGCTGTGGGTGCGTTTGAACATCCGCGAGACGCCGGATTTCCAGAAGGCGCTGGACCAGGGCCAGCGCGTGCGCCTGCCGATGCGTGAGGTGCTGGTCAGCCATGGTTTTGCGGTGGTCGTGGGCACCTTGGCGGCGTTCGCCACCTTCGTGCTGTTCTACCTGATGACGGTGTTCACCCTGGGCCATGGCACGTCGGTGCTGCGCTATGCGCGCGAGGACTTCCTGCTGCTGCAGATGGTCGGCATCCTGTTCTTCGCTGCCGGTATTCCATTGGCGGCGCTGTACGGCGATCGTCATGGCACGGTCAAGGCGATGTTGTGGGCGACCCTGGGCATCTTCGTGTTCGGCCTGCTGTTCCAGCCCCTGTTCCAGGCCGGGCATCCGTTGCAGGTGTTGCTGTTCCTGTCGTTGGGCCTGTTCCTGATGGGCCTGACCTATGGGCCCTGCGGGACCATGCTGGCCAGCCTGTATCCGGTGCAGGTGCGCTATACCGGGGCATCGCTGTCGTTCAATCTGGCCGGCATCCTTGGCGCCGCGCCAGCGCCTTATGCGGCAACCTGGCTGGCCGGGAAATTCGGCATCGCCGCAGTTGGCGGCTACCTGTGCATCACCGCGCTGGCAACGGCATTGGCCTTGCTGGCGATCAGCCGTTGGCAACGGAAGGGTGCCGCAGGGACGCCGTAAGTCGCGACCATCGCCGGTCCCACACAAGACCGGCGACCTGTGCGCCTTGCGGCGTTCCTGCAGCGATAAAACGCAGGAACGGCGGGGAGGGGATATCTGGGGGGATGTCTGCAGCCACGCCGTTCCTGCAAAAACTACCTTGACGGTCAGTCAGCGGAACAGGCGCTTCAGCGTACGTCCCAACCAGCTGCCTTCCTGGTGCTCCTTGGCAAACTGGTTGAGGTGGCGCTTGACGTGCTCGGCATAGGCCTTGTCGTCGCCGCGGATGTGGTTGAACAACCAGCGCGACAACATGTTGCGCAGCTCGTCGGTAACGTCTTCGCCGGACTGGAAGCGCATGCGGTACTCGGAGACGCGCTTGCCGAACACTTCATGCACACGCTTGTGCGCGGCGCAGAAAGGGTAACCTGCTTCTTCCATCAGCTCTTCTTCGAAGGCGAAGTGCGACATGGTGTAATCCACCAGTTCGTCGATGACTTCAGCCACGGCGACCCGTTCCAGGCTTTTCTGGGCGACGTGGAGGTGGTTTAGCATCTCCACGATGCGCATGTGCTGATGGTCGATGACCTCGACACCCGTATTGAGATCGTCCTGCCAAACCAGTAGTGCCACCGCCACTTCTCCCTCGTGTGCTTTGAGCTGCACTGTAGGGAGCGGGCCGGACAGGCGCGTTGATCTGGATCAATGCCTGCCGCGAGGCACCGATTTCATCCAGATATCGGGGTGAGGGTAATCAGTGCGTATCGGCGCTGCAGACGCGGTTGCGACCAGCAGCCTTGGCCAGATACAGCTGGCGGTCGGCTTCGGTGATCAGCGAATGCAGGTTGCCGCTGCGCAAGGGCATGCGGCAGACGCCGATGCTCACCGTCATGCTCAGGATGCTGTCACCAAAAGGCAGCCGCAACGCCGCTACCGATTGCCGCACTTTCTCGAAGTGCGCAGCACTGGCGGCTGCATCCAGGCCGGAGACCATCAGGCAGAACTCCTCGCCGCCAAAGCGCGAGCTGATGTCCTGGCTGCGGGTATTGGCCTGCAGCACCGAGGCGACGGCGCGGATGGCCTGGTCACCGGCTTCGTGGCCGAGGCTGTCATTGATGTGCTTGAAGTGGTCGATATCGACCATGGCCACGGCGACCATGCCGCCGTTGTTGGCCGCACCGAGCTGGCGCTGGCTTTGCTCGAGGAAACTGCGACGATTGGGCAGGCCGGTCAGGAAGTCGCGCGTGGCCAGGTCCTGCAAGGTGCCGATGAGTTCCAGCTGATCGACATTCTGCGAGACGCGGCAGAAGAACTCCTCGCGCGAGAAAGGCTTGCGCAGGAAGTCATTGGCACCATTCTTGAGGAAGCGCGGAATCAGTGACGGGTCCGAGTTGCCGGAGATGCCGATCACCGCCACCTTGTCGCGCGCACGCAGCGCTCGCAGCCGGCGGGTCAGCTCCACGCCCTGCATGCCGGGCATTTCCTCGTCGACGATGACCAGCCGGATCGCAGGGTCGGCCTCGATGGCGCGCAGTGCCGCATTGCCGTCATCGGCTTCGATGACGTGGTAGCCGTACATGGTGAGCAGGGCGGAGGCGTAGGCGCGGGCCGACGGCGAGTCGTCCACCACCAGGGCGGCGATACGGCGGTTGCGTTCCATGCGCTGCACCAGCCAGACCAGGTAGTCGATGCTGCCCGGTGTGTTTTTCAGCACGTAGTCGATGATCTGCTGCTGCAGCACGCGTTTGCGCAGATCCTCGTCGTAGACACCACTGACCACAATGGTGGGCAGGCCGCGGTCGACGAAGTACTGCACCACTTGATCGCGGTCGCCATCTGCCAGTACCAGCCCGGTCAGGACCAGGAACCAGCCATCCTCACTATCCAGCAGTTCGCCGGCCTCGGCCAGGCTGGAGGCCACACTGACCGGCAACTCCAGCCGTTGCTCGATGGCCTCGCGCAGCATTGTGGTGAAGGTGCGCGAGTTCTCAACCAGCAGGATGCGCTGCGGCAACGGCGCGATCGACGGGCTGTCGAAGGCGGCCTGTGGCGTGCTGGTGGTGGCGAGAGTCGGGAGCATCGGAAGTCATAGCGGCCGCTGGCACAGAAGCTTGAGGCTGTGTGTAGCTGGGATTGGGGATGCAGAACCAGACAAGCTGCATGGACGTCGCTTTTGCTTGCGAATCCCGAGTCCCAGCTTCACCACAACAGATCGCGCAGCTTGTACCAGGACATCGCCGCCACCAGCATCGGCATCCGCAAGGCCTTGCCGCCGGGGAAGACGCCGTGCGGAATGCGCTCGAATACGTCCAACCGCTGTGCCTGGCCGGCAATCGCGGCGGCGATCACTTCACCGGCCAGCCCGGTACTGGCAACGCCGTGGCCGGAAAAGCCTTGCGCGAAGTACACGTTCGGGGTGATCCGCCCCCAGTGCGGGGCGCGGTTGCGGGTGATGTCGATATAGCCGCCCCACACGTATTCCATCTCCACGTCGGCCAGCTGTGGGAATACCCGGCGCATGCGCCGGGTCATGCTGGCACGCAGGCCCGGCGGCGGCAGCGCCGAATAATTAGCCTGCCCCCCGAACAGCAGGCGGTGATCGCGGCTGAGCCGGAAGTAGTCCAGCGCCCAGTTCACGTCGGCCACCGCCATGTCATTGCGGATCAACGCCCTCGCGCGTTCGGCGCCCAGCGGCCGGGTGGCGCCGATATAGGTGCCGACCGGCATCATCCGGGTTTCCAGCTCGGGCGCGATGCCCTGCAGCCAGGCGTTGCCTGCGAGTACGACGAAATCCGCGTCTACGCGGCCGTGGGCGGTGATCAAGGCCGCTTGCGTACCGCGTTCGAGCCGGGTGACCGGTGATTGTTCATGGACAGTGACACCAGCGGCTTCAGCGGCCTGGGCCAGACCCTGCGCATAAGCCAGCGGATGCAGGTGGCCGCTGGCAGCATCGTACACAGCGCCCAGGTAGCGGTCGCTGGCCAGCTCCTGCTGCAGGCGCGGGCGGTCCCACCATTCCAGCGGATAGTCGTACCGCTGCGCCATGCGCTCGATGTCATTGCGCAGGGCACGTTCCTGGCGCGGTTGGATTGGCACGCTGGCATGGCCGTCACGCCAGTCACAGTCGATGCCGTGTCTGGCGATGCGCTGCTTGAGCATGTGCATGCCGTCGCGCGAGAAATCGAACAGCAACCGTGCATCGGCGTCGCCGACCAGGGCTTCCAGTGTGTCCTGCTCGCAGCCATAACCAACGATGGCTTGGCCGCCGTTGCGGCCTGAGGCGCCCCAGCCGACACGCTCGGCCTCCAGCACGGTGACCTTGTAGCCCTTTTCGGCCAATGCCAGCGCGGCGGTCAGGCCGGTATAGCCAGCACCGAGCACGGCCACGTCGGCGCGCGCCTGCCCATGCAGGGGCGCGCGTAGCGGGAGTTCGGGTTGGCTGGCGGCGTACCAGCTCGGGGGATAAACGGATGCAGCGGCGTCCACGGACATCAGGCCGAATCAGGGGCGGGAAGTGTAACGACCCCGGCGTATGCGGCGCGCGCAGGCCGGTGAAGAACCTGTGTAGTGTGCCTTGCGTTACTTGAATGCCGGATGGCGCTTGGTTGCCTAAACAGCGGGGCAGGGGTAGCGTGCTGGCACGTCTCATGAGCTTTACCCATGGCCAGCCTGCCGCTGGTCGGCTTGCCTACTGATAGCAAACCGATTGGCTCCCATCCGTTTCTTGTCGTTGGTGAAAAGTATGTGCGCGCCGTTGTCGATGGCGCGCAGGCCACGCCGCTGCTGCTGCCTTTGCTGCAACCACCGCTGCCGGCGGAGGCCTGGTTGGCGACGCTGGATGGCCTGCTGCTGACCGGGGCAACCAGCAACATCGAGCCGCACCACTACGATGGCGGCGACAGCTGGCCGGGTAATCCGCATGATCCGGCGCGCGATGCCAATGTGTTCGGGCTGATCCCGCAGGCGTTGGCGCTGGGCATGCCGATCCTGGCGATCTGCCGTGGTTTCCAGGAGGTCAACGTCGCCTTTGGCGGCAGCTTGCATCCCAAGGTGCATGAGGTGCCCGGGCTGGCTGATCATCGTGAAAACCCGGCGTCATCGTTGGAAGTGCAATATGGGCCGGCGCATGCACTGCAGCTGAGCCCCGGTGGTTGGCTGGCGGGCATTGCCGGTGGCAACGAGGTGATGGTCAACTCGGTGCACGGGCAAGGCGTAGCCAGGCTGGGCGAAGGGCTGCAGGTCGAGGCCTGCGCGCCCGACGGGCTGATCGAGGCGTTTCGTGGCAGCGGACCGTCGTTCCTGCTCGGCCTGCAGTTCCACCCGGAATGGCGGGTTACCGAAAACCCGTTCCATCTGGGCATATTCCAAGCCTTCGGCGAGGCCTGTCGCCGCTATCGGTCAAACAAACAAGTTGGTTCCCCATGACGTCGCGCCCCCGCACCCGCAGCCGTAAAACCGCCACCGCCGTCCAGGAAGAAAGCCTGCTGTTGCGCTGGCTCAAGGAGCGGCACATCACCGAGGTCGAATGTCTGGTGCCAGATATCACCGGCAACGCACGCGGCAAGATCATCCCGGCCGACAAGTTCTCGCACGATTACGGCACGCGCCTGCCCGAGGGCATTTTCGCTACCACGGTGACCGGCGATTACCCGGATGACTATTACGAGCTGACCTCGCCGGCCGACGCGGACATGATCCTGCGTCCGGACCCGGACACCGTGCGGATGGTGCCGTGGGCGACCGATCCCACCGCGCAGATCATCCACGACTGCTACACCAAAAGTGGCCAGCCGCACGAGCTGGCACCACGCAATGTGCTGCGGCGCGTCTTGGCTGCGTATGAGGAGCTTGGGCTGAAGCCGGTGGTTGCGCCGGAGGTGGAGTTCTTCCTGGTGCAGAAGAACACCGACCCGGATTTTCCGCTGCTGCCGCCTGCTGGCCGCTCCGGTCGCCCGGAGACGGCACGTCAGTCGTATTCGATCGATGCGGTCAATGAATTCGATCCCATCCTCGACCTGATGTACGACTACTGCGATGCGATGAAGCTGGACGTGGATACCTTGATCCACGAGTCCGGCGCCGCGCAGTTGGAGGTCAACTTCACCCATTCCGACGCGATGTCGCTGGCCGACCAGGTGTTCCTGTTCAAGCGCACCATGCGTGAGGCGGCGCTGCGTCACGGCATCTATGCCACCTTCCTGGCCAAGCCGATGGAGACCGAGCCTGGCAGCGCCATGCACATCCACCAGAGCCTGGTGCGCATTGCCGATGGTCGCAATGTGTTCGCCGGCCACGCCGAAGGTGAGTACAGCGAAACCTTCGACAACTATTTGGCCGGTCTGCAGAAGTACGTGCCGGCGGCGATGGGCTTTTTCGCCCCGAACGTGAACTCCTATCGCCGGCTGGTATTCGGCGAGGTATCGCCGAGCAATGTGGAGTGGGGCTTCGACAACCGCACCTGTGGCCTGCGTGTGCCGATGGATACGCTGGAGAACAATCGCGTGGAAAGCCGCTTTGCCGGCTCCGACGCCAATCCCTACCTGGCGATGGCAGCGACGCTGGCCTGTGGCCTGCTGGGCATCCGCGAAAAGCTGACGCCGACCACTCCGATCAGCGGCAATGCCAAGGAGCTGGGTTACGAACTGCCACGCTCGCTGGGCGAGTCGCTGGATGCGCTGGAGGGCTGCGACGCCCTGCAGGAGCTGCTGGGGCGACGTTTCTGCCGCGCCTATGTCTCGGTCAAGCGCAAGGAATACGAGACCTTCTTCCGCGTGATCAGCTCCTGGGAGCGCGAGTTCCTGCTGCTGAATGTTTGATCGCGAGGCTTGCCTCCCTCCCTTTTGCGCAGCAAAGGGGAGGGCTGGGGAGGGGTAGCTCTGCTGTGGCGTTTCAAGCATTGCCAGCTTCGCGGCTCACGCCGCTCCCACAAGCCCTATACCCATCTTCTACACACGAAGCGGCCGCAGATGGGACAATATGCCCACTTCCCGGCTTGGCCGGTCCCCCATACCGCTCCCGGATCACACTGGAGAACCCATGAATCTGCGCATTCTGACCGTTGGTGTCGCCATTTCCCTGCTTGCTGCCTGCGGTGGCAAGGAACCCGGCGCCAAGCCCGCTGAAGGCGGCGAGGCCAAGGTCCTCAATGTCTATAACTATTCGGACTACATCGCCGAAGACACCATCCCGAACTTCGAGAAGTCGACCGGCATCAAGGTCACCTACGACGTGTTCGACAGCGATGAGATGGTCGAGACCAAGTTGCTGACCGGTGACAGCGGCTACGACATCGTGGTGCCGACGCTGAACTTCTTCGGCCGCCAGATCCAGGCCGGCGTGTTCCTGCCGCTGGACAAGAGCAAGATCCCGAACCTGGCCAACCTCGACCCGGCGGTGATGCAGCGTATCGCTGGCCAGGACCCGGGCAACCAGTACGGCGTGCCGTACATGATGGGCAGCACCGGCATTGGCTACAACGTGGCCAAGCTGAAAGAGCGTTTCGGCGGCAGCGCCGACATTGCCAACAGCTGGGACCTGGTATTCAAGCCGGAAAACATCGCCAAGATGAAGGACTGCGGCGTGACCCTGCTGGACACCCCGGCCGACATGATCCCGGTGGCCCTGCATTACCTGGGCGAAGACCCGCACAGCGCCGACCCGGCCGTGCTGCAGAAGGCGGCGGACCTGCTCAAGTCGATCCGCCCGTACGTGCAGAACTTCCACTCCTCGCAGTACGTCGGTTCGCTGGCCAATGGCAGCACCTGTCTGGTGGTCGGCTGGTCGGGCGACATCATCCAGGCCCGTGACCGTGCCGAAGAGGCCAAGAACGGCGTGGAAGTGGCCTATTCCATCCCCAAGGAAGGCGCACCGCAGTGGTTCGACATGCTGGCAATCCCCAAGGATGCCAAGCACCCGCAGAACGCTTACGCCTTCATCAACTACCTGCTGGAGCCCGAGGTAGCGGCCAAGAACACCAACGTGACCCACTACGCCAACCCGGTGAAGTCGGCGACCTCGCTGGTTGATCCGGCCATCCGTGACGACAAGACCATCTACCCGGCCGAAGACGTGGCCGCCAAGATGTTCACCTATGCGATCAACAGCCCGGAGACGGACAAGCTGTATACCCGCCTGTGGACCGAGGTTAAGACGGGTCGTTGATTTCAGGCTGGTTTAGCGTCTGAATCTTTGCAGCGCCTCCCTCTTGCAGGGAGGCGTTGTTGTTTGTGGCGTTCGCGGGGTGTCGGTTGCCAGCGGAGATGGCGGAGCCGGCGCTTGGCCCCCTCCCTTTGGCGCAGCCAAGGGGAGGGCTGGGGAGGGGTAAGCTTTGGGGGGGGCTTTGGGCATTGCCAGCTTCGCGGCTGACGCCGTACTGGACGTGCTGCGTGTAACGCCCCTGCCGAGCATGGCTCGGCACTACAGTGGCGCCAGCAGGCTGCGGCTTGTCTCCCTCCCTTTGGCGTAGCCAAGGGGAGGGCTGGGGAGGGGTAAGCCCTTGGCGCCTTCACGCACTGTGAGCTTCGCGGCTCACGCCGCTCCTACAGGTCGTGCAGCTTCAATTGGACCCCAACCGCCACAGCCAGCGGTGTCGCCGACAAAAATGGGGGGCTAAACTACGCGCGTTTGTTCATCTGCCCGCTTCCGGAGCCCTACATGCCCGTTGACGCCAAGCCAGAGGCCATCGCTTTGAACAGCGAGCCCGGCTACCTGTCCATCCGTGATCTGCGCAAGGAATTCGATGGTTTCGTCGCCGTCGACGACGTCAACCTGGACGTGCGCAAGGGCGAAATCTTTGCCCTGCTGGGCGGTTCGGGCAGCGGCAAGTCCACCCTGCTGCGCTGCCTGGCCGGCTTTGAAACGCCTACCAAGGGCACGATCCTGCTCGATGGCCAGCCGATCACTGCGCTGCCGCCGTACGAGCGGCCGATCAACATGATGTTCCAGTCCTATGCGCTGTTCCCGCACATGACGGTGGAGCAGAACATCGCGTTCGGCCTGAAGCAGGATGGCATGGCCAAGGACGCCATCACCCGCCGCGTCGGCGAGATGCTGGAGCTGGTGCAGCTGCAGAAGCTGGGCAAGCGCAAGCCGCACCAGCTGTCCGGCGGCCAGCAGCAGCGTGTAGCGCTGGCCCGCTCGCTGGCCAAGAGCCCCAAGCTGCTGTTGCTGGACGAGCCGATGGGCGCGCTGGACAAGAAGCTGCGCTCGAAGATGCAGCTGGAGCTGGTCAACATCATCGAGCAGCTCGGCGTCACCTGCGTCATGGTCACCCATGACCAGGAAGAAGCCATGACCATGGCCACCCGCATCGCGGTGATGGACCAGGGCTGGATTCAGCAGATCGGCAAGCCGGACGATATCTACGAGCAGCCGGCCAACCGCTTCGTGGCCGGTTTCATCGGCTCGGTGAATTCCTTTGAAGGTGTGATCGACGAGGACCTGCCCGAGTACGTCACCGTGCGTACCGCCGACTTCCCGGCGCCGATCTACGTCGGCCACGGCATCACCGGCTACGAAGGCCAGCCGGTGGCGTTTGCGCTGCGCCCGGAGAAGGTGCATATCGCCAAGGAAGAGCCCGAGGGCGACACCAACAAGGCCTTCGGCGTGGTCGAGGACATCGCCTATTTCGGCAGCCATTCGGTCTACCACGTGCGTCTGCCCAGTGGCGCCAAGATCCTGTCCAACTTCGCCAACATGAAGCGCTGGGACAGTGACGGCATCACCTGGAACGACGAAGTCTGGGTGTCCTGGGACGACAACGACGGCGTGGTGCTGACCTCATGAGCGCGACCAATCCACTCGCCAGCGGTTGGCGGCGTTGGCTGCCGGGTGCACGCGCCGGTGTGATCGGTGTGCCCTACCTGTGGCTGCTGCTGTTCTTCGCGATCCCGTTCCTGATCGTGTTGAAGATCTCCTTCGCCAAGATGGCGGTGGCGATGCCGCCGTATACCTCCATCGTGGAGTACGTGGACAACGCCTTCACGGTAAACCTCAACCTGGGCAACTACACGGCACTGTTCACCGACAGCCAGTACGTGGTGGCCTACTTGAGCTCGATCAAGATCGCGGTGATCTCCACACTGCTGACCTTGTTGATCGGCTACCCGATGGCCTACGTGATCTCACGCATGTCGCCGTCGGCGCGCAACATCGCGATGATGCTGGTGGTGCTGCCGTCTTGGACTTCGTTCCTGATCCGCGTCTATGCCTGGATCGGCATCCTTGACAGCAATGGCCTGATCAACCGCACGCTGATGGGCATTGGTTTGATCGACGAGCCACTGCGCATCCTCTATACGCCGGTAGCGGCCTATATCGGCATCGTCTATTGCTACCTGCCGTTCATGGTGCTGCCGCTGTACGCCAACCTGGTCAAGCTCGACCACCGCCTGCTGGAGGCGGCCTACGACCTCGGTGCCAAGCCCTGGCAGGCCTTCCTGCGCATCACCTTGCCGCTGTCGCGCAGCGGCATCATCGCTGGCTGCATGCTGGTGATGATCCCGGCGGTGGGTGAATTCGTGATCCCGGAAATGCTGGGTGGCCCGGATACCTTGATGATCGGCCGCGTGCTGTGGGGCGAGTTCTTCAACAACCGCGATTGGCCGCTGGCCTCGGCGGTGGCAATCGTGATGCTGATCCTGCTGCTGATCCCCATCATCATCTTCAACCGTTCACAGCAGCGTGAGCTGGAAGGGAAGCTGGCATGAGCATGACCCGGCGTAGTTCCTGGTTGGGTTGGAGCATCCTGCTGCTCGGCTTCGCCTTCCTGTACCTGCCGATCCTGTTGTTGATGGTGTACTCGTTCAACTCCTCGCGGCTGGCGACGGTATGGGCTGGCTTCTCGACGCAGTGGTACGGCGAGCTGTTCCGTGACCGTCAACTGCTGCAGGCGGCGTGGATCAGCATCAAGATCGCGTTCTGGACCGCCTCGGCTTCGATGGTGATCGGCACCATGGCGGCGATGGCGATGACCCGCTTCAAGCGTTTTCCCAGCAAAACCATCTTCGGTGCACTGGTGACCGCGCCGCTGGTGATGCCGGAAGTAATCATCGGCCGGTCGATCCTGCTGATGCTGGTGTCGATGGGCGGCCTGTTCGGCTTGCCGTCCAAGGGGGTGGTGGCGATCTGGATCGCGCATGTCACCTTCACCATTTCGTTCGTGACGGTGGTGGTGTCCTCGCGCCTGCAGGAACTGGACCGCTCGCTGGAAGAAGCGGCGATGGACCTGGGCGCGAACCGGCTCAAGGTGTTCTTCCTGATCACCTTGCCGATCATCGCCCCGGCGCTGCTGTCCGGCTGGCTGCTGGCCTTCACCTTGTCGCTGGACGACGTGGTGATTGCGAGCTTCGTCGCTGGCCCCAGCTCGACAACGCTGCCGATGAAGATCTTCGCCTCGGTGCGCATGGGCGTGAGCCCGAAGATCAACGCCCTGGCCACGCTGATGGTGCTGGCGGTATCGACGGTCGCGGTCTTGGGTTGGTGGATATCGGCCCGTGCCGACAAGCGACGCCAGCGTGACATGCAGCTGGCGTTGCAGGAAAACGGCTGAGGCATGGTGTAGTGCCGAGCCATGCTCGGCAGGGGCTTCACCAGCAATGCCCATGTAGTGCCGAGCCATGCTCGGCAGAGGCTTTACTAAGTATCCATCAGCCGCTCCCACAATTGGTGATGGATTGCCGGTAAAGCCCCTGCCGAGCATGGCTCGGCACTACCGGGTCGCTTGGGATTTACCTGCGCGCAACATTCGCGGCGCTACCATCCCTGCATTCGTTGAATGCAGGTGAGTCCATGGCGTCGTATCAGACTATCAATCCCTTCAATGGCGAGATCGTGCGCACGGTTGAGCTGCTGACTGCCGCCACCATCGAGCAGCGTCTCGCCGCAGCTGAATCAGCGTTCCCACAGTGGTCCGCATTGTCGCTGGAGCAGCGTGGTGACTATCTGCGCAAAGTCGCAGCAGGTCTGCGTGAGCGCCGCGACGAGATCCAGCGCGTGATGACTGCCGAGATGGGCAAGCTGCGCCGCGAGGCCCTGGCAGAGATCGAGAAGAGCGCCGCCGGTTGCGAGTACTACGCCGATCACGCCGCCGACTACCTGAAGCCGCAGCCGATCCCGACCGAAGCCCAGCGCAGCTACGTGATCTACCAGCCCATCGGCTGCGTGATGGCGGTGATGCCGTGGAACTTCCCGATCTGGCAGGTGATCCGCTTTCTCGCGCCGGGTTTGATGGCCGGCAATGTCGCCCTGCTCAAGCACGCCAGCAATGTGCCCGGCTGTGCGGACCTGCTGCGCGAGGTGGTTATCGCGGCCGGTATTCCGGAAGGTGTGTTCGATGTGCTGCATATCGACAACGATCAGGCCGCCGAGGTGCTGCGTGATCGCCGCATCAAGGCGGTCACGCTGACCGGCAGCGAGCGTGCGGGGCGGTCGATTGCGGCCAACGCGGGCGACCAGCTGAAAAAGTGTGTGATGGAACTGGGCGGCAGTGATGCCTTCGTGGTGCTGGATGATGCAGATCTGGACCTCGCCGCGGCTGCGGCGGTGCGTTCGCGTTTCGACAATGCTGGCCAGACCTGCATCGCGGCCAAGCGCTTCATCTTGGTCGAGTCGATTGCCGATGCTTTCGTGCAGCGTTACGTCGAAGCTGCGCAGGCGCGTGTTTACGGTGATCCGCAGGATGAGGCGAGCACGCTTGCGCCGATGGCGCGCGCGGACCTGCGCGACGAGCTGCACAAGCAGGTGCGCGCCAGCATCGACAAGGGCGCGAAGGTATTGCTGGGCGGTTCGCCGGTGGCCGGTAGCAATGCGGGCTACGAGGCGACGATCCTCGACAAGGTCGGGCCGGGCATGCCGGCCTACGAAGAAGAGTTGTTCGGGCCGGTGGCGGCGATCATCCGGGTCAAGGATGAAGCCGAGGCGGTACGTGTCGCCAATGACACCAATTTTGGCCTAGGTGGCAGCGTCTGGACCCGCGATGTGCTGCGCGGCGAGAACGTTGCAGTGAAGCTGCAATGCGGCGCGGCCTTCGTCAATTCAGTAGTGAAGAGTGACGCGCGGTTGCCGTTTGGTGGCACCAAACGGTCTGGATTTGGGCGCGAGCTGGCGGGACCGGGTATCCATGAGTTCATGAACATCAAGACGGTGTACGTCGCCTGACGGCGAAGTTGTAGGAGCGGCGTAAGCCGCGAAGCTGGCAATCCATACGCGCCCACGAAAACCCGCAACTGCAGTGAAGCGGATTGCAGGCTCTTGAAGTGCTTCGAGCATCGCTGGCTTCGCGGCTTATGCCGCTCCCACATGGGCAGTTGGTAAAGCCCCTGCCGAGCGTGGCTCGGCACTACGCTCCCTCCCTTTCGCGCAGCGAAGGGGAGGGTTGGGGAGGGGTAGGCTTTTCGGCTTCTGATTTTGCAGTTGCTTCGCGGCTTACACCGCTCCTACAAGAACACCAATGCCGCTCCAATCACCCAAACGGCTGGTCGATCGACTTGCTCTGCTGGGTCATCAGGGCGGCACCATCCTCGGTGACGTAGAGGATGTCTTCCAGACGCACGCCGAAGCGGTCCGGGATGTAGATGCCGGGTTCGTCGCTGAAGGTCATGCCCGGTTCCAGCAGGTGCTTGTTGCCACGTACCAGGTAGTCCCATTCGTGCATGTCCAGGCCGATACCGTGACCGAGACGGTGGCTGAAATAGCGGTAGTCCGGGCCATAGCCGGAGTCGCTGATCACCTTGCGGGCAGCGGCATCCACATCGCCCATCGCCACGCCCGGGCGTGCGGTATTCAATGCGGCCGTCTGTGCCTTCAACACGATGTCGAATACCTTGCGGATCTCGTCATCGGGCTGGCCCAGCACCACGGTGCGGGTGATGTCGCTGGTGTAGCCACCGGCGCGGCAGCCACCGTCGAAGATGATCGGGGTGCCTTCGACCAGGTGCTGCGGTTTGTCCGAGCCATGCGGTGAGGCGGTGTACTTGCCGACGTTGACGCTGGCATCGCCATTCAGGCCGGTACGCGCGTAGGCCATGGCCAGCAGGCCGCTGATGTCCTGCTCGGTCATGCCCGGCTTCAAGGCCTTCCAGACTGCTTTGTATACCGCCAGCGTGGCTTCATTGGCCAGCTTCATCAATGCCAGTTCGGCCGCGCTCTTGACCCGGCGGCAGCCGGCTACCACCGGCCATGCCGGTACCACCTTGGCCTGCGGCAGGGCATCGGCAATGCCTTTGGCACGGAAGTAGGGCACGGCTTCTTCCATGCCCAGCGTACCGGTGGCATGGCCCATGTCGCGCAGCACCTTGGCGACCAGGGCATAGGGGTCTTCGTCTTCCTGCCAGCCGCGCACATCGTTGCCGAGTTTGATCTGCTCCAGCGTGCGCACGCGCTCGAACTCCGGTGTCACGTAGACCGGCTCGCCCCTGCGCGGAATGATCACGCCGGTGAGGCGTTCGCTGTCCCACCAGTGCATGCCGGTGAAATAAGTCAGTGAGCTGCCCGCGCCTATGAAGACTGCGTCGATGTGATGCTCGGCCATCAGTCGTTGTGCCTTGGCAACGCGCGCGATGCGCTCGTCATTGCCAATCGGTACAACCTGCGCGGCGACCGATTTCAGGGCGCGCATCGATTCCGGCAGGCCTGTGTCGTTGCTGCTGGCGGTTTGCGCGGAAGCGATCTGTGACAGCGGCAGCGCGGCGGCACCGGCGATCAGCGAATTGCGCAGGAAGTTGCGGCGTGCGGGATTGGTGTGGTCATGCTGCATGGTTGCTCTCTCGAAAGACGAAGTGGCTGATCAAAGCCAGCCGGAACGTTTGAACAGGCGGTAAAGTACGACGCAGATCACGCCGACGCCGACCATCAGCAGCGGGTAGGCGTAGCGCCCTGCCAACTCCGGCATGTTCGCGAAGTTCATGCCATACCAGCTGGTCACCAGGGTCGGCGCTGCCAGCAACGCGGCCCAGGCACCGAGCTGCTTGACCGTTTCGCCCTGTGCCAGCGTCACCAGTGACAGGTTGACGCTCAGTGCGGTGCCCAGCATTTCGCGCAGGGTATCGATGGCTTCGTTGACCCGTGCGGCGTGGTCCTGCACATCGCGCAGGTACAGGCGTACTTCTTCGTTGATCAGCTGCGCCTGGTTGCGTTGCAGCTGCGCCAGGGCATCCTGCAGCGGCGCAACGGCCAGTCGCATCTTGTTGAGCTCGCGCTTGAGCTCGTACAGGCGGATCACCGTACGCCGCTCATAGGTGTCGGCGAAGATGTTTTTTTCCAGCAGGTCCAGGGTGTCGCGGAAGCTGTCGGTGATTGGCAGGTAGTGATCGACCACCGCATCGAGCACCGAGTACAGGCAGAACGAGGGGCCCATCGCCAGCAGTTCGGGCTCCTGTTCCAGTCGCGCGCGCACCGGCGCATACGACAGCGAGGCGCCGTGGCGCACCGTCACCAGGAAGCGCGGGCCGAGGAATGCATGGGTTTCGCCGTAGCGGATGCGCTCATCCACCACCTGGGCGGTGTGCACCACCACGAACAAGGAATTGCCGTAGGTTTCGATCTTGGGCCGCTGGTGCGCCTTGCGGGTGTCTTCGATCGCCAGCGGATGCAGGTCGAATTCTTCCTGCACCTTGTCCAGGATCGCGTCGCTGGGTTCGTACAGGCCGACCCAGACGAATCCCTTGGCGTCGTCGGCGAGTACATCGCTGATGCTGTCCAGGTCGAGCGGACGCTGGGTGCCGTCGGCACCGTACCAGGTGCAATTGATCACGCAGGCCGGGTTGGCCTGGGCGGGAGTTGGAGTGATGCCGGTAGTCATCCCGGCATCGTGCCTCAGCTGGCCGACAACGCCAAGCTGCGGCGCCCCAGGATCAGCGCCAGTGTGACGTGGATGGGCAGCAGCAGCACGATCCACTGCATATTGAACTGCGCCTGCAGCGACAGCCAATGCAGCGGCAACGCCAGCAGCGCAATGCCGGTCATCAGCCACAGGACGACGCGGAACCAGGCGCGCGGTTGACGTCCGCGCAGCAGGCTCCATGCGCCAGGAATCAACAGCAGTGCCAGTGGGTTGAGCAACAGCAGGTTGCGATTGGCCCAGGCCGCCTGGTGCTCGCTGAAACCCCACAGGAAGGCCAGCAGGCCACCGGCAATGCCGCAGAACAACCAGAACGGCAGTGCGAACCCACCGATCAGGCGCAGCTTGCGACGTGCGGCGTACAGTGCAGCAGCAACTGCCAGCCCGATCAGCAGCCATGGCCACCAGGAGCGCTGCTTTTCCTTTGGCTCCGGCGGCAGACGCTGCGGTAGCAGTTCCTGTTCGGCCTGTACCAGCGGCCGGCCTTCACTGTTGCGTACTTCGCGCAGGCTGTCGGCCAGGCGCATGGGGACGAAGGCTTCCTGCCAGCGTGACAGCGGCTGGTCGGCATTCGGGCCCAGGCCGATGTCGAAGCCAAGCCACATCCACGGCGAAGGTGAGGCCAGTCGCACCGACTCGCTGCGGTAACTGTTGCCACGCGAACGACCCGCCAGCTGCGATTGCAGGGCGCCACCCATGGCCTGGTCCAGGCTGTCGCGCACCATGGTGGCGCAGTTGGCGGTGAAGTAGTCGTAGCGGTAGCGTGCGTTTTCGGGCTTGGCGCGCTCGGCCAGTGCATCGGCCAGCGCCTGTGCCTGAGCCGGCGGCAGATCCAGCCATTGGATGTTTGCGCCACGGCCGACGCTCTCGTATTGCGCCAGGTCCTGCTCCAGCGGCAGCGCGACCAGGTAATACATCATCCTGCCGCGCACGAAGTTGCCGATGAAATCCGGCTCGGACGGATCGAAGAAGCCAAAGTTGTACGAGGTTGCCTGCCCCGTTACCGGGTCCAGCACCACCAGTGCGTCATGGCCGAAGCGTTCAAAGAACACTTCGCCCGGAAGCATGGTCACCACGCCGATGCGTGGTGCCGGGTGTGCGTTGGTTTGGCTGGGTTGGTTGGCGACAGGTTGTGCGCTGCTGGCCATTGCGGCCAGCAGCAGGAACAACGACGCAAACGCGGACAGCAGCCGCGGCAGGCGCAGGGTGATCAAGCTTCGTCCTGGTCTTCAGGTGGCAGGATGGTCACGTGGAAGGCCTGCACGCGGCGCGCATCGGCCTTGGCCACCCGGAACACGAAGCGCTCCAGGGTCAGCTCATCGCCGATTTCCGGCAGATGGCCGACGGCCTCGGTGACCAGTCCGCCAATGGTGTCGTAATCGTCATCGGAGAACTCGGCGCCGAAGCGCTCGTTGAAGTCACCGATGGTGGTCAGCGCGTCCACCACGTAGCGGCCATCGGCGAGGATGGCGATCTGCGAGGTGTGGTCTTCGGTCTCGTCGTGCTCGTCGTCGATCTGGCCGACGATTTGCTCCAGCACGTCCTCGATGGTGACCAGGCCGGCGACGCCGCCGTACTCGTCGACCACGATGGCCATGTGGTTGCGCGAGAGCCGGAACTCCTTGAGCAGCACATTGAGCTTTTTCGATTCGGGGATCAGCACTGCCGGACGCAACAACTCGCGCACGCTGGCATGGCTGTTGTCGGCGACCACGCCGCGCAACAGGTCCTTGGCCAGCAGGATGCCGAGGATGTCGTCCTTGTTCTCACCGTGCACCGGGAAGCGCGAATGGCCGGAATCGACCACCTGCTTCATCAGCTCGATGAAAGGCCGGTCCACCGGCAAGGACACCATGTGCGAGCGCGGGATCATCACGTCGCCGACGGTCAGCTCGGCCACCGAAATGGCGCCTTCCATCATCCGCAGGGTGTCTGCGGCGATCAGGCCGTCCTGCTGTGCGGTCTGCAGGATGCCAACCAGCTCGTCGCGGGTATGGGGTTCACTGGAGAACGCCGAACCCAGGCGCTCCAGCCAGCTGCGTTTCTTCTCGCCGTTTTCGGGCGAGGTACTACTGTCGTCTTCAGACATCTCTTGGTTTGACTGCACCCGGCACGCCGGGCGGTGCCTGCAAGTCTAGCAGGATGTTTGCCGCCGCCCGCTCAAGCCGCCGGTGGGTTGGGGGTCTGCACGCTGGGCGCTACCGGCGGCACATCGGCCGGGGTATCGGCCGGTTTGGCTGGCGCAGGTGGAGCTTCTCCCTCGGCCGGCAGGTCCAGGCTGTAGGTGCAGCCGGCCAGGGTTTTGCCGGGGTGGGATTTGACCGTGGACACGCCCAGGATCACCGATTCAATCAGCGCTTCGCCGGTTTTGGCGTCGTTGACATCGCGGCTGACCAGCTCGCGGCCGGCCATGAACTTGTCCGGTGCGTCATAGCCGGTTTCCAGCTCCAATTGCTTGGCCAGCGGGCGCGGATCGGGCATGTCGAGGATGGCGATGATGGTGCCGCCGGCCATGGCGATATGGTCGGCGCTATGGCCGAACACCGTGATCGGAGTGTTCAGCATGTACTCGGCCATGAACAGGTTGCCCTGCGGCAGCGGCCGCCAGCCCAGTGCAACGGCCTTCAGCGGATCATTGGCGATGGGGGCCAATGTCGCGAACTCACTGACGCTCTGCCGGCACTCGATCAGCGCGGGCAGGTCGATGGTGGGCTGGGCGGCGGCCGAGCCGGTTGCGGCGAGCAATAGGGGGAGCAGGCAAATCGAGCGCACGGCATTCATTTGGTGAAGTGCAGGAGCCGATGATAGCGGCATTGAGGCGCAGTGCTGTTTTGTAGGAGCGGCGTCAGCCGCGAAGCAGATACATCTCCTGATTGCAGTCATTCCAGGCGCTCATGGAATGTCAGCTTCGCGGCTGACGCCGCTCCTACAGCCTCGCAGCCTATCGGGCAGGCGCGTGCCGAGCATGGCGCGGCACTACATGGGCCTTTCGGCCTTGACGTTTGCCCTTCTCCCGCTTACGGGATATGGGCTGGGATGAGGGGCGCTTTTGATCTTGCGGGGAAGGCCCCTGCCGAGCATGGCTCGGCACTACTGCTCGTTGGCGTAGGGGTCGGCGATGCCCAGGTCGGCAAGGATCTCGCGCTCCAGCTGTTCCATGGCTTCGGCTTCCTTGTCGTCCTCGTGATCCCAGCCCAGCAGATGCAGCACGCCGTGCACGGTGAGGTGGGCGTAATGCGCGTTGAGCGCCTTGTCCTGTTCCTCGGCCTCGCGGGCGACTACCGGGGCGCAGATCACCAGATCGCCCAGCAAGGGGAACTTCACGCCCTTGGGCAGGCCTTCGGGCAGCTCGGCCGGAAAGCTGAGCACGTTGGTAGCGTAGTCCTTACCCCGGTAATGGCGGTTCAGTGACTGCCCTTCCTTGGCATCGACTACGCGGATGGCCAGGTCGGCCTCGCGGATGCGGCCCTTGAGGGCGGCAGCCACCCAGCGACGGAAGCTCACCGCTGCCGGCAGGCCGGCGCGGGGCAGGGCGTAGCTGACGGCGACATCAAGGCGCTCGGGACCCTTGGTCATTCGCTTGCTCCGGGTTTGACCTGCTGCAGATCGCGGCGGTCATAGGCGCTGACGATGCGGGCCACCAAGGGGTGGCGCACCACGTCGCGCGATTCAAAGAAGGTGAAGCTGACCCCGTCCACGCCGCGCAGTACTTCGATGGCGTCGCGCAGGCCGGATTTGACGTGCTTGGGCAGGTCGGTCTGGGTCAGGTCGCCGGTGACCACGGCGGTCGAGCCGAAACCCAGGCGGGTCAGGAACATCTTCATCTGTTCGATGGTGGTGTTCTGGGCCTCATCCAGGATCACGAAGGCGTCATTGAGGGTGCGCCCGCGCATGTACGCCAGCGGGGCGATCTCGATGACGTTCTTCTCCAGCAGTTTGGCCACCTTTTCCACGCCCAGCATCTCGTACAGGGCGTCGTACAGCGGGCGCAGATAGGGGTCGACCTTCTGGGTGAGGTCGCCGGGCAGGAAGCCCAGCTTCTCGCCGGCTTCCACCGCCGGGCGCACCAGGATCAGGCGTTGCACGCGTGATTCGTTCAAAGCATCGACGGCCATCGCCACCGCCAGGAAGGTCTTGCCGGTGCCGGCCGGGCCGATGCCGAAGCTGATGTCGTGGGTGGCGATCTGGTGCAGGTAGCTGGCCTGGTTGAGGCCGCGACCACGCACGGTGCCGCGCTTGACCTTGATCGCTACTTCCTGGGCTTCATAGGCCTGTTCGGTCACGTGATCGACATTGGCCCGGTTCAGGCGCAGATGGATGGCGTGGCTGTCGAAGACGGCTTCGGCGGCTTCTGCGTAGAGCGCCTTGAGCAGCTTTTCCGCTTCCAGTGCGGTCTTGCCAGGGCCGCTGACGCGGAAGACATTGCCGCGGTTGGCGATTTCCACGCCGAGTTTGAGTTCTACCTGGCGCAGGTGTTCGTCGAACGGCCCGGCCAGATTGGCCAGCCGCTCGTTGTCAACAGGGTCGAGCGTGAAATCGCGATGCGTTGTAGTGGTCATGTTCACCAGCAGTTACTGGCCGGCGAAGCCGTGCCTTGGACCGGAGAAGGGTACCCCCGTGGCTGGCGGACCACCAGCGCGAGAGCCGCCGTCAGGGTTCTCCACAGTCGATGTGGATGTGGCGTGGGCCAAGCTGTGGATATCCCTGTCCAGCCCTTGCGGCATAAGCCTCTTGGTGGGTTGGTTAAAAAACCGCCACATTTGACGGTTATCAGCTGACGAGTTGTCCACAATTTATGTGGATCGATTCGGGATGAACATGTGGATAACCGTGCGCAGCCCAACAACGGCGGGCTCCGAGTCGGTGTGGCGAATAAATGACCGCAGCCGCCGGGCAACAGCCAAACAAGCGGCGAAGGCTCTCCCCTCTCCCGCTTGCGGGGTGAGAGGGGCGGTTTGCGAACCACTGGTTCGCTGCCCATCGAACGACCTTGCGCCAGCGCAGGGGCCGGGGCGCGGCGGCAGGGGGTGAGGGGGCTCCTGCTTCGGACCAGCGAACTTCGGTCCAAGCCCTCGCAGCCCTTTGTCCGCAAGAAGTGGCTCCGCCAACCAAGCCCGGCAATCCTGGGTCAGGCAACCTCAGTCCTGCGTAACCACACGCCCACGCAGCGAATTGCTGAAGGCCTCGGTGATCAATACATCGACAAACTGCCCGATCAGCCGCGAACTGGCCGGGAAGTTCACCGAACGCATGTTCTCGGTCTTGCCGGTCAGCTCATTCGGGTCCTTGCGCGAAGGGCCCTCGACCAGCACGTTCTGTACCGTGCCGACCATGCGCGCGGAGATGCCGGCTGCATGTTCATTGATATGTGCCTGCAGCCGCGACAGCCGGGCGTGCTTGTCAGCATCGCTGGTGGTGTCTTCCAGGTCGGCAGCCGGGGTGCCGGGGCGGCGCGAATAGATGAAGGAGAAGCTCTGGTCGAAGCCCACGTCCTCGATCAGCTTCATGGTCTTCTCGAAATCGGCATCGGTTTCGCCAGGGAAACCAACGATGAAGTCCGAGCTGATCGAGATGTCCGGGCGGACCGCGCGCAGCTTGCGGATCTTGGACTTGAACTCCAACGCGGTGTAGCCACGCTTCATCGCACTGAGCACGCGGTCGCTGCCGGCCTGTACCGGCAGGTGCAGGTAGTTGGCCAGTTTCGGCACGTCGCGGTAGGCGTCCACCAGCGAATCACTGAACTCCAGCGGGTGCGAGGTGGTGAAACGGATGCGGCCAATGCCGTCGATCTCGGCAAGGGTGCGGATCAGCAGGCCGAGGTCAGCGATCTCACCATCGCCATACGGGCCACGGTAGGCGTTGACGTTCTGGCCGAGCAGGTTGATCTCGCGTACGCCTTGCTCAGCGAGCTGGGCGCATTCGACCAGTACGTCCTCGAACGGGCGGCTGACCTCGGTGCCACGGGTATACGGCACCACGCAGAACGAGCAGTACTTGGAGCAGCCTTCCATGATCGAGACGAAGGCCGACGGGCCCTCGGCGCGCGGCTCGGGCATGCGGTCGAACTTCTCGATCTCGGGGAAGCTGATGTCCACCTGCGGCTTGTTCTGCTCGCGGCGGGCGCGGATCAGCTCAGGCAGGCGGTGCAGGGTCTGCGGGCCGAACACCAGATCCACGTAGGGCGCGCGCTTGACGATGGCTTCGCCTTCCTGCGAGGCCACGCAACCGCCGACACCGATGATGACGTCGCGGCCATTGGCCTTGAGCGCCTTCCAGCGACCGAGCTGGCTGAATACCTTCTCCTGCGCCTTCTCGCGGATGGAGCAGGTGTTGACCAGCACCACGTCAGCTTCTTCGGGGTTGTCGGTCAGCTCCAGGCCCTCGGCGGCGGCGAGTACGTCGGCCATCTTGGTCGAGTCGTACTCGTTCATCTGGCAACCGTGGGTCTTGATGTAGAGCTTGCCGCGCGCGCCGCCGGCAACCGTCGGCCGCTGGCCGGGCAGGGGAATCAATTCAGGTGTGGTCATTTCAACAGTAGGCGCGGCAGAGCCGGCCGTGATCGGCAAGGGGGTAGCTGGCGTCCCGGGCATGGCGCTTATTCCAGACGGGTGGGCGGGCACGCAGCCGCTGGGGCTGCATTCGTAGCTGGCTATTGTATCGGTCTGCCGGCCCCAGCACGAAAACCGCTGCGTCAAATACTTGGCAAGCCCCGGCGAAGCTGGGAGACTCCCACCCATGAAGGGGATTTTGGGGATCACCGGCTTTCTTGCAGCTGCATTGGTCGCTTTGCCGGCCTGTGCCGGCACGCTATACAAGTGTGTTGGCAGTGATGGAGTACCCAATTACGTCAGCAAACGTGTCAGTGGCGCGAGCTGCAGCGTGGTCAGCAGCTATCGGCCGACGCGCGATGTACCGCGCTATGTGCCGCCAGCCCCTGCGCCCGTCGCAGCCCCGGTTGCGGCGGCTACGCAGGCGGCGGCTCCCGCAACCAGTGAAAGTGGCAGTTCGACGGCGGTGGCTGCGCAGGCCGCCCCCGTCGCAGTGCCGCCCACGCCAGCGCCAGCAACCGCAGGACGGGCGCAGCGGGTGGTCAGCGGGCAGGTCTACTCTTATATGAAGGATGGGGTGCGCCACTACACCAGCAGCCGGCCAACCCAGGTGGCCAACATCGGTGCGGTGCGCACCATTCAATACAGTTACATCGAGCGCTGCTTCGCCTGCGGCGTGAACTCACGCGTCAACTTCGGCTCGGTGCGGCTGAACACACAGGCCTACAGCACCGAGATCGCCTCGGCCGCGCGCGAGTTCGGTGTCGAGGAAGCGGTGGTTCGCGCCATCATCCATGCCGAGTCGGCGTTCAACCCGACCGCACTCAGTCGCGCCGGGGCCCAGGGACTGATGCAGTTGATGCCGCCTACGGCGCGCCGCTTCGGGGTGTCCGATTCCTATGACGCCGGCCAGAACATCCGCGGTGGCGTGCAATACCTGTCGTGGTTGCTGCGTCGTTTCAATGGCAACCTGACCTTGGCCGCAGCAGGCTACAACGCTGGCGAAGGCGCGGTGGACCGGCATGGAGGTGTGCCCCCGTACAAGGAAACCCAGTACTACGTGCAGCGGGTCGCACAGCTGGCCGACCGCTACCGTGGCGAACTGGCCACACGCCAATAGACTGTCCCCGAATGATTCTGTTGCAGCAGGCCGTGACAAATTTCGCGGACTGGTGTTTGATCGCGTTGTGTCAGCGTTAAGCGTTCCGCTACACTCCGGAACGATTCGATTCAGAGCGGGATGGCCCCCACCAGACCGTTGGCAGCCTCTAGCTACCTAATCATTATCGGAGTGCCGGATGGCAAACGATGGGGTAAATGATCCAGTCAACACCGGACGTCGGCGGTTTTTGACAGCGACCACAGCTGTGGTCGGGGCAGTCGGTGTTGGTTTCGCCGCAGTTCCTTTCATCAAGTCGTGGAATCCCAGTGCCCGTGCCAAGTTGGCCGGTGCTCCGGTGACTGCCGATATCAGCGCTTTGCAGGAAGGCCAACGGCTGATCCTGGAATGGCGTGGCCAGCCGATCTGGATCGTCAAACGTTCCAAGGCCATCCTGCAGGCATTGCCTACCCTGGATGCGCGGCTCAAGGATCCGGAGTCCGGCAACAAGGACCAGCAGCCGGATTACGTGCTCAAGGGCAATCCCGAATTCCGCTCGATCAAGCCGGATATCTCCGTGCTGGTGGGCCTGTGTACCCATCTGGGCTGTTCGCCCGAGATGGTTGCCGAGATCCGCCCCGAGCCTTACGACGCGCAGTGGAAGGGGGGCTATTTCTGCCCCTGCCACAAGTCGCGTTTCGACATGTCCGGGCGCGTGTTCCAGGACGTGCCGGCGCCGATCAATCTGCTGGTGCCGCCGCACCATTATGTGGATGACAACACCCTTGTCATTGGCGTTGATCCGCAGGGGGCAGCCTGATCATGGCCGACAACATTCTTACCCGCACCGTCAGTGGAGTGGCCGACTGGGTCAATGAGCGTGCGCCCGGCCTGGTGCCGGTATACCGCAAGCATGTGAGCGAGTACTACGCGCCGAAGAACTTCAACTTCTGGTACTACTTCGGCTCCTTGGCGATGGTGATCCTGGTCAACCAGATCGTCACCGGCATCTTCCTGACGATGCACTTCAAGCCCAGCGCGGCCGAGGCGTTCGCCTCGGTCGAGTACATCATGCGTGACGTGGAGTGGGGCTGGCTGATCCGCTACATGCACAGCACCGGTGCCTCGCTGTTCTTCATCGTGGTCTACCTGCACATGTTCCGCGGGCTGATGTACGGCAGCTACAAGAAGCCGCGCGAATTGGTGTGGATCCTGGGCATGCTGATCTACCTGGTGCTGATGGCCGAAGCCTTCATGGGCTATGTACTGCCCTGGGGCCAGATGTCGTTCTGGGGTGCCAAGGTCATCATCTCGCTGTTCGGTGCCATTCCGGTGATCGGCAATGGCCTGACCGAATGGATCATGGGTGACTACCTGCCCGGCGACGCCACGCTCAACCGCTTCTTCGCCTTGCACGTGATCGCGATGCCGCTGGTGCTGCTGTTGCTGGTGGTGCTCCATCTGGGTGCGCTGCACGAAGTGGGGTCCAATAATCCCGACGGTGTCGAGATCAAGAAGGGGCCCAAGGGCAACCGCTGGTCGCCAACCGCACCGGCCGATGGCATCCCGTTCCATCCGTATTACACGGTCAAGGATCTGGTGGGTGTCGGCTTCCTGCTGACCCTGGCAGCTTTCATCATTTTCTTCGCGCCGGTGTTCGGCGGTCTGTTCCTTGAACACGACAATTTCACCGAGGCCAACCGCCTGGTGACACCTGAGCACATCAAGCCGGTCTGGTATTACACGCCGTATTACGCGATGTTGCGGGTGGTGCCGAACAAGCTGGGCGGTGTGATGGTGATGTTCTCGGCCATTGCCATCCTGTTCCTGGTGCCGTGGCTGGACAAGGCCAAGGTCAAGTCGGTGCGTTACCGTGGCCCGATCTCCAAGGTGATGCTGGGCATCCTGGTGGTGTGTTTCGTGTGGCTGGGCGTGATTGGCTCCGGCCCGGGCACGGCGATCTGGGAGACCTGGGTGGGCCGTGTGCTGACCTTCCTGTACTTCGCCTTCTTCATCACCATGCCGCTTTGGACGAAGATCGACAGCACCAAGCAGGTACCGGACCGGGTGACGACGCATGACTGACAAGTGGATTGTGCGGTTGGCGATGGCTGCCGCGATGCTGTTCTGTGCCCCGGCGTTTGCCTCCGGTGGCGGCAAGCTGATGCAGGCTGGCAATGACCTGGGTGATCGCGCATCGCTGCAGCGTGGTGCACAGGCTTACATGAGCTACTGCTCGGGCTGCCATTCGCTGAAGTACCTGCGTTACTCGCGCATGGGCGAGGATCTCGGCCTGACCGAACAGCAGGTGATGGACAACCTCAACTTCACCGGCGCGGCCTACGGAGAGCAGATCCAGGTGGCGATGCCGCATGACGAAGCGACCAAATGGTTCGGCAAGATGCCGCCGGACCTGAGCCTGATTTCGCGGGTACGTGGCAGCGATTGGATCTACAGCTATCTGAAATCGTTCTATGTGGACGAATCGCGGCCGCTGGGTTGGAACAACAGCGTGTTCCCCAATGCCTCGATGCCAAACCCGCTGTGGGAGCTGCAGGGCATGCAGCACGCCATCCACGGCAAGGCCGAGCAGGAAGGTATTGATCCGCCTGTCGTGGGCTTCAAACTTGCAGGGCCCGGGAAGGTTGATGCGCGGGCCTATGACCAGACGGTTCGCGACATCACCAACTTCCTGGAGTATGCAGGCGAGCCGGCTGCGCTCAAACGGCAGAGTCTGGGCGTCTGGGTGGTGTTGTTCCTGGCCTTGCTGACCTTCTTGGCCTATCTGGTCAAGACCGAGTACTGGAAAGACGTGCATTGAGCTGGGTGCAAGCCGGGGGCTGTGCGCAGGGGGCCTTGGCAACTGCGCCTGTGGCTTGGCACACTCGGGTAACCGTGGTCACCGTCGGCAAAGTGCTGGCGGGGCCGTAAGGTTGGCGGAATCCGACCGATGGAGAGCCTTTGATGGCGGCGAGTGTGCGTATGCGTAATACCCTGACCTTGTTCTCTGCAAACGACGATGCCCTGTGTCATCGGGTGCGGCTGGTGCTGGCGGCCAAGGGCGTGACTTACGATCTGGTGCCGGTCGATGCGCAGAACCCGCCGGAAGATCTGATCGATCTGAATCCGTATCACTCCGTGCCGACCCTGGTTGAGCGCGAGCTGGTGCTGTACGCCGCTTCGGTGGTGAGTGAGTACCTGGACGAGCGCTATCCGCACCCGCCGTTGATGCCGGTTGACCCCTTGTCGCGGGCACGGCTGCGTCTGGCGATGCTGCGCATCGAACATGACTGGGTTCCGCAGGTGCAGGCTATTCAGATGGGCAACAAGAGCCAGGCGGAGGCCGGGCGCAAACGCCTGAAGGAACTGGTGGCGCAGTCAGTGCCGCTGTTCAAGGCGTCGAAGTTCTTCCTGAACCCGGAAATGAGCCTGGCCGACTGCGCGATAGCTCCTATCTTGTGGCGGCTGGAGGCATTGGGTGTTGCGCTGCCCAAGGATGGCAAGGCGATCGAAGACTATTGCAATCGCATCTTCCGTCATCCGGGTTTCGTGCGGAGCCTGACCGATCAGGAAAAGAAGCTGCGCGAACTGCCAGGCTGAGCAGCTGCTGGCTGTATCCGAACTTATCGATCACCGCCCTTGGGCGGTGATCGCGCTTCAATGCCGCGTACACTTGTGTGATGACTGAAGAAACTTTCCGGATGAGCAGCCATCGCCCCTATCTGTTGCGGGCGCTGGTGGAGTGGATCAACGACAACGGCATGACGCCGCACGTGATGGTTGATGCCGGGGTTCCCGGCGTGCAGGTGCCGAGCAGTGCGGTGAAGGAGGAGCGGGTCGTGCTCAATATCGCCGAGCGCGCGGTTGTTGGCCTGCATATCGACAATGACGCGGTGAGCTTCACAGCGCGCTTCTCTGGAACCAGTTTCCCGGTCTATGTTCCGATCTCGGCCATCCTGGCTGTCTATGCAAGGGAGACCGGGCAGGGGATGGCCTTGCCGGATGACATTCCCGGCACCGAGACCACGCCGGATGACGACGATACGCCGCCGACTGATCCGCCAGAGCGTCCGCAACCTACAGCAAAGCGCCCGTTCCTGCGGGTAGTCAAATAATTCCACCGCCGCCGCAAGGCGGCGGTTTTGTTTGGGGGCATTGTGTAGTGCCGAGCCATGCTCGGCTGGGGCTTCCCACGCAGTGCCTGCAGGTGGTTGCGGGAGCGGCGTCAGCCGCGAAGCCACGGTCCTGTCAGGTCGCTGGCATGTTCGCAATTTCCGGTGCATCAGCTTCGCGGCTTACGCCGCTCCCACAAAATGCGTGCCGCGTCATGGGTTTGTCGGCAAGGCCCCTGCCGAGCATGGCT
Source organism: Stenotrophomonas sp. STEN021 (assembly GCF_056760175.1). NCBI lineage: Bacteria > Pseudomonadati > Pseudomonadota > Gammaproteobacteria > Lysobacterales > Lysobacteraceae > Stenotrophomonas > Stenotrophomonas sp. STEN021. Next base: position 61,561 of record NZ_JBRREH010000002.1, read on the forward strand.
CGGCACTACCGGTCGGGTGTGCTGGTGATGCCCCTGCCGAGCATGGCTCGGCACTACCGTGGATCAGATGTCTTCGGCTTCTTCTGTGCTTTTGCGCAGGCGGCCGATCTGTGCGGCGGCGGGGCCGCTGAACGAGATCAGTTCACGGCCGCGCAACACCATGCGGCCGGTGTGGCGATCCTGGCCGTCGTAGGAATAGTCGAAACGGAAGCTGCGCTCGAAGCCCAGCCAGCCATTGGGCAGGCGGCACAGGCGCAGGCCGGTGCTGTGCACGCTCTGGTCAAGCCATTGCACGTCGGCAGCGCGGCAGGCATTGCGACCCAGTTCGGTGGCGCGGTCGGCAGCGGCGCGGGAGCGGTCCCAGAAGGCAAAGCCAACCGCGCCGACAATCATCAGGATAAGAAGGGTAGGCATGCGAGCACTTTAGGCGATCTGCTCATCCATGCGCAGCCCTTCCGTTCGCAGCGGATGCCTGCGTGCTGCGCAGGCAAGCCTCAGTGGGTGACAGGTGCAGGAATCGGTTCGTCCGGAGGTGGTGGCAAGGGCGCGGTTGAATTGAATGCCGGTGCGGGGTTGCTGGCGGTCAGCTTCAACAGTGCCGCCCAGTCCTGTCGATTGAGGTTGCATTCTTCCTCGTGGCCCGGTGAGCAACTCTGCTCTATCGCTGAGTTGCTTGCCTGCGCAGCGCTGGTTTTGGGCAGTTCGAGCAGGCCTGTGCGATCAAGCATGAGCTTGCGCATCACCACTGAGTTGGCGACGTTGCCGCCGATCAGATATAGCGTGCGGTCGCCGCCCATGTTGGCGCTGACCACGATTTCGCAATGCGACTTCCAGTTGCCAGCGCGGCCGCTGCCAAGCGCCTGGACAAGTCCGGCGTAATTCAAGGTGCTGCTGCGGTCGCGCAGGAAGCACAACATGTCGCCGGGGGCCGGTTTTTCGCTTGCCGGATCGGCGAGCCGGTACGGCATGCCGTTGCTGCCGCCTTGATAGGCGGCGCGGATGTAATCGATATGGCGCGGCGAGCGGACGAAACCCGGCACGGCTGCGCGTGTCATCACCCAGGAAATGAAGGCCGCCGACCACGGGTTGTCGATCAGGAATGCGCGGCAGTCGCTGTCGGTGTAGCGATTGCCGGCCGGCTGGGCGCAACTGCTGGCCCCCGGGATCGCTCCCATCGGTCCCAGCGTGCCGCTATCACGCCAATAGCCGACGACGCGCTGCCAGGCGATCAGGCCGTTGTCGGCCAGATGCTCGTTCTCGGCCTCGGTAACGCCAAGGCTGGCGATGCGGCCATCGCGGTCGATGAAGGGCCGATACCATAGCCGGTGTTCGCCGCAGGCGGCAGCGACCACAGCCTTGGCGGCTTCGCTTACGCCGTAGCGCGGCGGCACATCGCAGGCTTCGGCTGCCATCGCGGGCAGGGCTGGTAGCAGCAGGGTCAGGCCGCACAACAGGAAACGATATGCCACAGCGGGCTCCGCGGGGGGTGGGGGGGGGAGTGTCGCAGCCGGGGCCGTGTGCGTGTCGTGAGTCAGCGCGGCGGCGGACCCAGCTTCAGCGACAGATCGATGGCCTGTACGTGCTTGGTCAGGCCGCCGATGGAGATGCAGTCCACGCCGTCTTCGGCGATGGCGCGCAACGTGCTCATGTCGACGCTGCCGGAGACTTCCAGTGGAATCCGCCCTGCAGTGATGCGCACTGCATCGCGGCGCATCGCCGCGCTGAAGTCGTCGATCAGGATGCGCTCGCAGCCGGCGGCCAAGGCCTCCTGCAGCTGCTGCAGGTCTTCCACTTCGACCACCAGCGGTAGCTTGGGTTGCTGTGCGCGTGCGGCGTGCACGGCGGCAGTCAACGAGCCGGCGGCGCGGATGTGGTTTTCCTTCAGCATGACCGTATCGAACAGGCCGATGCGGTGGTTGTCGCCGCCGCCGCAGCGCACCGCGTACTTCTGCGCCAGCCGCAGGCCGGGCAGGGTTTTGCGGGTGTCGAGGATGCGCGCCTTGGTGCCTGCCACCGCCGCGACGTAGCGCGCGGTGATGGTGGCGGTGCCGGACAGGGTCTGCAGGAAGTTCAGCGAGGTGCGCTCGGCGCTGACCAGGCTGCGGCTGCGCCCGCTCAGAGTGGCCAGCACCGTGCCGGCACTGACGTGGTCGCCTTCCAGCACCCGCCAATCGATCCGCACCTGCGGGTCCAGTGCACGGTGGGTGGCGTCGAACCAGGGCCGGCCGGCGATCACCGCGTCCTGCTTGCACAGCAGGTAGGCGACGTCGGCGGCATCGGGCAACAGTGCGGCGGTGACGTCGCCGCTGCCGATGTCCTCGGCCAGGGCGCGGGCGACATCGGCGTCGATCTGTTCCTGCGGCGGGGCCAGCGGCGGGTGCGGCAGCATTATTTGGCCGGGAAGTCGGTGATCTGGGCGGTGGCGATGGCTTCATCGGCCAGCAGCACCGGGATGCCGTCATCGACGCGGAAGACCTGCTTGCGGTCGCCGCTGATCAGGGCCTCGCGCAGTGGCTGGGCCTGCGGGCTGCCGTCGGCGCGGATCACGCTGCCGTTGCCGATGGCGCGGTTGAGGGCTTCCAGGCCGGCGCTTTCCAGCAGGAACAGCGGCTGGCGGGTGTCGGGGGAGACGAGCAGGTCGAGCAGTTTGCGGTCCATCAGTTCGTGGTCTTGCGGGGAAGACGGCTAGAATACGTCTTTGCAGCAGGTGACGGCCAATGACCCCCAACCACCCCGCGCCGCTAGTCGGCATCGTGATGGGTTCCCGCTCAGACTGGGAAACCATGCAGCACGCCGCCCAGAAGCTTGATGCTTTGGGCGTTCCGTATGAAGTGAAGGTAGTTTCAGCGCACCGGACCCCGGATGTGCTGTTCAGCTATGCCGAGCAGGCGGGCCCGCGTGGTCTGCGCGCGATCATCGGCGGTGCCGGTGGTGCGGCGCACCTGCCGGGCATGCTGGCCGCCAAGACCGCCGTGCCGGTGCTGGGCGTGCCGGTGCAGTCCAAGGCACTCAATGGCATGGATTCGTTGCTGTCGATCGTGCAGATGCCTGCGGGCATCCCGGTGGCGACCTTTGCCATCGGCAATGCAGGCGCATCCAATGCGGCCTTGTTCGCCGCGGCGATGCTGGCTGCCGAGCAGCCACAGATTGGTGCCGCGCTGGAAGCCTTCCGCGCACGCCAGACCGAAGACGTGATGGCTGCGGACGATCCGCGCCAATGATCACGGTTGGCATTCTGGGTGGCGGCCAGCTGGCTCGCATGATGGTGCTGGCGGGAGCTCCGCTGGGCCTGCGTTTCGTGGTGTTCGATCCTGCCGCCGATGCGTGTGCAGGGCAGGTGGCGCCGTTGCAGGTGGGTAACTTCGATGACACCGAGGCACTGGCTGCGTTTGCAGCCAAGGTCGACGTCATCACCTTCGATTTCGAAAATGTGCCTGCTGCCAGTGCGCATTGGCTGGCCGAGCGCAAGCCGGTGTTCCCGAATCCGGCCGCGCTGGCGGTGGCGCAGGATCGGCTCAGCGAAAAGACCTTGTTCCAGGAGCTGGGCATCGCGCTGCCGGCCTTTGCCGATATCCGCAGTCGCGACGAGCTGGCCGCCAAGGTCGCCGAGTTCGGCATGCCGTGCATCCTCAAGACGCGGCGCTTGGGCTACGACGGCAAGGGCCAGTTCCGTATACGTGACGCGGCGGACATCGATGCGGCCTGGCAGACGCTGGGTGCGCAGGTCGACAAGACCGGGCTGATCCTCGAGGGCTTTGTGGCGTTCGAGCGGGAAGTCAGCGTGGTGGCCGTACGTGGTCGCGACGGCGAATTCCGCGCCTGGCCGTTGACCGCCAACTGGCACGTTGATGGTGTGCTGTCGGCCAGTCTGGCACCGGCCTCTTTGTCTGCCCGGCAGCAAGCCACCGCGATTGCCTATGCGCGTCGCGTTGCCGAGCGCTTGGACTATGTTGGCGTATTCGCGCTGGAGCTGTTCTGTCGTGGCGAAGAACTGCTGGCCAACGAAATGGCGCCACGCGTGCACAATTCGGGCCATTGGACCAGCGATGGTGCTGAAACCTCGCAGTTCGAGAACCATGTTCGCGCCGTGCTTGGCCTGCCATTGGGCGATACCCGCATGCTCGGCCACGCCTGCATGCTGAATTGGCTGGGACAGATGCCTGACGCTAAGCCTGTACTGGCCGAAGCTGCCGGTCACTGGCACGACTATGGCAAGCAGGCCCGCGACGGTCGCAAGGTTGGCCACGCCAACCTGCGTGATGACGCCCCGGCGGCGCTGGCTGACGCCCTGCTGCGCGTCGGCGAAGCTTTGGGTCGTCAGGCGCAGGTTGCGCCGGTGGTGGAAACGCTGCGTCGTGGTGGCATGACGGCGAGCTAATCATTGCCGGAGTAAGGTTCTCCAGTCCCAACTGGAGAACCTCCCATGCTCGACTGGAATGATTACCGCCGTGAGTTGAAGGGGCGTATTGGCGAGCTCGGCAAGCTCTCGCCGGATACGCTCAAGGGCTACATCACCTTGAGTGGTGCTGGTGCGCAGACCAATCATCTGGACGGCAAAACCCGTGAGCTGATCGCGCTGGCGGTGGCGGTGACCACGCGCTGCGATGGCTGCATCACCACCCATGTGGACGCTGCCTTGAAACAGGGCGCCAGCCGCGAGGAAATCGCCGAGGCGCTGGGTGTGGCGGTGGCGCTCAATGCGGGGGCGGCCTTGGTGTATTCGGCACGTGTGCTGGATGCGGTGGCTGCGCACGAGTGAGTTGCGTTGGAACGGCGCGGAAATTCTCAGGGCATCATTCCCGCGCAGGCGGGAATGACGGCTCAAGCCAAAGCCAAAGGATCGCGGGCATAGTGTCCGGTTGCGCTGTCAGGCGCTCTCAGCGCAGCTGCGCCTCAACGAAATCCCAGTTCACCAGCTTCCAGAACGCCTGCAGAAAGCGCGCGCGCTCATTCTGGTAGTCGTTGTAATACGCGTGTTCCCACACATCGCAGACCAGCAGTGGCGCGCTCTCTCCGGTCAGTGGAGTGTTGGCGTTGCGGGTGCTGACGATAGCCAGCTTGCCGTCCGGGTGTTGCACCAGCCAGGTCCAGCCCGAGCCAAATACTGCCAGCGCAGCCCGATTGAATTCCTCACGCAACTTCTGCACATCGCCGAACTGGCGATTGATGTGCTCGGCCAGCACGCCGCGTGGGTCGCCGCCGGCACGTGGGTGCAGGCATTGCCAAAAAAAGTCGTGGTTCCACGCCTGCGCCGCTGCCTGGAACAGGCTGCCCTGGCTGTTGCGCACGATCTCCTCCAGCGGCAGCTCGTCCAGCTCGGTGCCGGCGATGCGCGCATTGACCGTATCCACGTAGCCACGGTGGTGCCTGCCGTGGTGCAGGTCCAGGGTTTCGGCGGAAATGTGCGGTTGCAGCGCGGTACGGGCGTAGGGCAGTTCAGGCAGTTGGACGGGCATCGGGCATTCTTTTCGGGGCAGGGCGGCGGGAGTTGGCCGGCTCGGCTTACAATGGTCAACCACGGGAAAGTCTATCCGACCAGGACGGGCCGTTCTTTCGCAGTAGGGAGAATTCGAATGCCGGTGATGGAACAAATCCAGGCTGAGGTGGAGCAATACCCCCTCGTTCTGTTCATGAAGGGTACGCCGCAGTACCCGATGTGTGGCTTTTCCAGTCGCGCGGTGCAGGCCTTGACGGCAGCCGGAGCGGTCAACCTGCGCACGGTCAACCTGCTGGAGTTCCCGGAGGTGCGGGCCAACCTGCCGCGCTATTCGAACCTGGCGACCTTCCCGCAGTTCTTCATGCATGGGGAGTTGATCGGCGGCTGCGACATCATTCTGGAGCTGCTGGAATCCGGTGAGCTCAAGCGCATCGTTGCCGAGGCCGGGCAAGCGTGAGTGCCCAGCCTCGGGTGGGCGAGGGCGCCGATCTGGCCGGTCGGGTAATTCTGGTGGCGGGCGCAGCGGGCGGTCTGGGCGCTGCGGCGACCCGGGCCTGCGCGGAGGCTGGCGCGACGGTGGTGATGCTGGGCCGCAAGGTTGCCAAGCTCAATCGCGTCTACGACAGCGCAGCGCAGCTTGGGCCTGAGCCAATGCTGTATCCGCTGGATATGGAGGGCGGCAGCCCCGATGACTACGCAGCCTTGGCCGAACGGCTGGAGTCCGGGCTCGGACGGCTGGACGGCGTGCTGCATTGCGCGGCCGATTTCGCCGGGTTGACCCCGTTTGCGTCCGGTGATCCGGCAGCCTTCGCGCGGGCGATCCACGTCAACCTGACCGCCCGTGCCTGGTTGACCCAGGCCTGCCTGCCGCTGCTGCGCCAGCGTGAGGACGCGGCGGTGGTGTTCGCGCTGGATGATCCACGGCGGGTGGGGCAGGCCTATTGGGGCGGCTATGGGGTAGCCCAGTACGGGCTGCGCGGGCTGATCGAGAGCCTGCACCACGAGCTGCGCAACGGTCCGGTTCGGGTCTGTGGCATGCAGCCGGGGCCGATGCGCACCGGGCTGCGGGCGCGCGCATTCACCCATGAAGAAGATGCGGCACCGGTGGATCCAGCCAATTACGCCGCTGCCAGTGTGCAGTTGCTTGCCGCCAGCGGCGCGCAGTGGCGTGGAAAGGTGCTGGACCTGGCGCCGTGACCATCCTTTCGGCGGCCCTGCTGCTGTTTTTGATTCTTGATCCGCTGGGCAATATCCCGGTATTCCTCAGCCTGCTCAAGCCGTTGACGCCCCGGCGTCAGCGGGTGGTGCTGGTGCGTGAGCTGCTGATCGCGCTGGCCGTGCTGATGGCCTTTCTATGGGGCGGCAAATACGCGCTGGAGTTGATGCACCTGCGTCAGGAGTCGGTGGCCATCGCCGGCGGCATCGTGCTGTTCCTGATCGGCATCCGCATGATCTTCCCGCGTCCGGAAGGCCTGATGGGCGCGATACCGGACGGTGAACCGTTCATCGTGCCGATGGCGATCCCGCTGATAGCCGGGCCTTCAGGCATGGCTGCGGTGATGTTGATGGGGAGCAACGAGCCTCAGCGGCTGGCTGATTGGAGTCTGGCCCTGCTGCTGGCCTGGGGGGCGACCGCTGCGATCCTGATGTCGGCAACCTTGCTGTACAAGCTGCTGGGTGCGCGCGCACTGACCGCGCTGGAGCGCCTGATGGGCATGCTGTTGGTCGCAATTTCGGTACAGATGCTATTGGATGGTCTGGGGACCTATCTGGCGTCAATCCGCTAACTGATTGATCTGCCGTAAGGAAAACTGCTGCAGCGCAATATCGCTGTCTTCTTGCAGTCATAAATTGTCATTACCGTGTTAACCTTATCTTAACCGTTGCGGCTGAAACCGCCTCGGAAGGGACCCCCAAGATTCAAGACGATCAGGCGCCCGGTTGACCCCGGGGCTGATGGATCGCGTTTTTTCTCAATCGCCAACTCGTATCGAGGCTACCCATAATGAACCACCCTCGCATCCGGATGTCCAAGCTTGCTCTTGGTCTTGTCGCCGCACTTGCGGCTGCTCCGGCTTTCGCACAAAGCACCTCTGCCGGCGTCGGCGGTCAGGTCATGAACAACGGCGGCCAGCCGGTTGCTGGCGCTGAAGTCACCATCACCCACGTCGAGTCGGGCACGGTCAGCCGTGCTACCACTGACGCGGCTGGTCGTTACAACGCCCGCGGCCTGCGCGTGGGTGGTCCGTACACCATCACCATCACCAAGCCCGGTGAAGGCACCAAGACCGAAGATGGCGTGTACCTGGGCGTGAACCAGACCGGCACCATCAATGCCCAGCTGACCGGTGACCTGGCTGCTACCAACCTGGAAGCCATCCAGGTCGTCGGCGTCGGCGGCGGCTCGGAAGTTTTCAGCGCCACCAAGATGGGTTCGGGCACCAACCTGAGCCAGGTGCAGATGGAAGCGCTGCCGTCGATCGGCGGCAACATCCAGGACTACATGCGCCTTGACCCGCGCGTGGCCTTCGTTGACCGCGCTTCGGGCGCGATCTCGGCCGGTGGCCTGAACCCGCGTTACAACTCGATCAACATCGACGGCGTCTCCGCCAGCGATACCTTTGGTCTGGAAGGCAACAACATGACCACCCGGCGTCAGCCGGTGTCGATGGAAGCCATCGAAGCGCTGGACATCAACCTGTCCAACTATGACGTGTCCATCGCCAGCGCTGCCGGTGCAACCGTCAACGCCGTGACCAAGTCCGGTACCAATGAATTCCACGGCTCGGTGTACGGCACCTACCGTGATGGCGACTGGTTCGGCAACAACCCGGACGGCAAGAAGTTCAACGGCTTCACCGAAGAAAAGACCTACGGCGCCACCTTCGGCGGCCCGATCCTCAAGGATCGCCTGTTCTTCTTCGCCAACTATGAGAAGTTCAAGCAGGCCGCTCCGGGTGCCGACATCGGCAGCAGCGTGCTGGGCAAGGCGAGCGCCAAGTACGGCATGGCTGAAGTTGCCAAGGCGCAGCAGATCGCCAAGGACACCTACGGTATCGATGCCGGTGGCCTGTCCAGCAACGGCGATACCGAGCTGGAAGAGTACGCGCTGAAGATCGACTGGAACATCAACGACGATCACCGCGCCAGCGTCCGCTACAGCAAGCTGGACCAGAGCAAGCTGCGCATCAACGGCATGGGCAGCAGCAGCCAGGCCTCGCTGAGCTCGTACTGGTACCAGCAGAACAAGACGGTCGAGAGCTATGTCGGCCAGTTGTTCAGCGACTGGAGCGACAACTTCTCCACCGAGTTCAAGGTCTCGTACCGCGATTTTGCCTCCGAGCGCGTCGTGCCGACCAATGCACCGAGCATCGCCATCTACTTCGACGGCACCCAGGCGCGTCCGTCTGGCGATGTGCTGTTCATGGGTACCGAAATCAACTCGCAGGGCAACATCCTGCAGACCAAGACCTGGAACTACTCCGGTTCGGGTAGCTACATCCTCGGCGACCACACCCTGAAGTTCGGTGTCGACTACAGCGACAACGACATCTACAACCTGTTCGGCCGCGCCAGCTGGGGTGTTTACACGTTCTTCGGCCTGGACAACTTTGCCAAGGGCAACTGGTCCAACTACCAGTTCAACAAGGAGCGCGCTCCGGGTTCGATCGCGGCCAACTACAAGAACAGCAACCTTGGTCTGTTCGTGCAGGACACCTGGTACGTCAACAACAATCTGACCCTGACCCTGGGTCTGCGTGGTGATCGTCCGGAAGTCAGCCCGTCGCCGCAGTACAACGCACCGGCGGATGCCTACTTTGGCTATAACAACAGCAAGGTGTTCGGTAGTGGCTTCCTGATCCAGCCGCGCGCTGGTTTCAACTACACCTTCGATTCGGATCGCCCGACCCAGTTGCGTGGTGGTGTTGGCCTGTTCCAGGGTGATGCGCCGCAGGTGTGGATCAGCAACAGCTTCTCCAACACCGGCTTCAACTACGATTCGTACAACATCACCAATGAGCTGGCCACTCCGCCGCTGCCGTTCAGCCCGGATGGTAGCAACCAGCCGGTTCCGACCACTGAAGGTGCAGCTCAGGGTGTGAGCTTCGTTGGCAAGGACTTCAAGTTGCCGTCGCTGTACAAGGCCAACCTGGCGTTCGACCATGAACTGCCGTGGTATGGCATCGTTGCGTCGGCCGAGGTGCTGGTCACCAAGGTCAAGGACGGCCTGTACTACAAGGCGTTGAACATCGGTAAGGTCGTGGATGGTGAAACCGTGCCGTCCTTCATCGGTCCGGATGGCCGTGACATGTACTGGAACCCGTCCAAGAGCGTGAATGGCGCTTGGGCTTCCGGGGACAACCGTTTTGGTCGTAACCGTGATTACGCAGATGTCTTCCTGATCGAGAACACCGACAAGGGCCGCACCAACCAGTTCACCGTGTCGCTGAGCAAGCCGTTCAGCGAAGACAGCGACTGGTCCTGGAGCCTGGGTTACACCTACACCGACGCCACCGAAGTTGGTTCGCTGACCAGCTCCACCGCCAGCTCGGGTTGGGGTAACCAGTATTCCTTCAACGTCAACTCGAACACCGAGACCACCTCGCGTTACGAGATCAAGGACCGAGTCTCCGGTTCGCTGGACTGGAAGCACAAGTTCTTCGGTGACTACCAGACCCGTGTTGGCCTGGTGTACGAAGGCCGCAGTGGTCGTCCGTACAGCTACATCTTCAACGGCGACGCCAATGGTGATAACCGTAGCTCGAACGACCTGTTCTACGTGCCGAAGGGTCCGGGTGATGTGCTGTTCGGCGCCCTCGACGCCAAGACTGGCAAGTTCACCGCTGATCCGAAGCTGGAGCAGCAGTTCTTCGCCTGGTTGGCAGAGAACCCGCAGCTGGCCAAGTACGCTGGCAGCTATGCGCCGGCCAACGGCTTCCGTACCGGTTGGATCAACACCTTCGACATCCGCGTGTCGCAGGAACTGCCGGGCTTCATGAAGGGCCACAAGTCGGAAATCTGGCTTGACGTGCAGAACGTTGGCAACATGCTGAACAAGAAGTGGGGTCAGATCTACGACTACGGCTTCTATGCAAATGCCCGCGTTGCCAACCTGGCGGGTATGTCCAACGGCAAGTACGTGTACGACAAGCTGTACACGGACAAGCCGACCGCCGCCAACGCGGACGCCGATGGTTTCAACCAGGGCGTCTCGCAGTGGTCGCTGCAGCTGGGCTTCCGCTACCAGTTCTGATCGTCTGATTGATCGGATGTAAACCGAAAACGGCCGGGGCAACCCGGCCGTTTTCTTTTTAATGGGGGGAGCGCTAAAGTCGATCGCCAAAGAGGAAGGAGCAGTTGTGGAAATGACCAAGAATGAAGGGGCAGCGAGGGCGTTGCCGGTGCAGGACGCACGTATTTACCCGCGCGGTGGGCTGGATGTGCTGTCGCGGGCAGAAGTGGCGCGTTTGCGCGACGCTTCCGGCGGCGGCATGCATGAATTGCTACGGCGCTGTGCACTGGCCGTGCTGACCAGTGGCAGTGCTTCGGATGACCCGCGCGCTGCGCGCGACCTGTATCCGGACTTCGATGTGCAGGTGACCCAGCAGGACCGCGGTGTCCGCATCGATCTGAGCAATGCGCCGGCAGTCGCGTTCGTTGATGGTGAAATCATCCGCGGTATCGCCGAGCTGTTGTTCTCGGTGGTGCGCGACCTGGCCTATATGGCGATCGAGCTGGGGCCGGAATATGCCTCCGATCTGGAGACCTCCGACGGCATCACCAACGCGGTGTTTGGCGTGCTGCGCAATGCGCGGATTCTGGCGCCCAGCGACCCGAACCTGGTGGTGTGCTGGGGCGGTCACTCGATCTCGCGTGACGAATACCTGTACACCAAACAGGTCGGTTATGAGCTGGGCCTGCGCGGCCTGGACATCTGTACCGGCTGCGGCCCGGGAGCGATGAAGGGGCCGATGAAGGGTGCCACCATTGCTCATGCCAAGCAGCGCAAGACCAATACCCGTTACATCGGCATCACCGAGCCGGGCATCATCGCCGCCGAGTCGCCGAACCCGATCGTCAACCATCTGGTGATCATGCCGGACATCGAGAAGCGCCTGGAGGCGTTTGTCCGTCTCGGCCACGGCATCATCGTGTTCCCGGGTGGCGTCGGCACCGCCGAGGAGATCCTCTACCTGCTCGGCATCCTGCTGAGCGAGGAGAACAAGGACCTGCCGTTCCCGTTGATTCTCAGTGGCCCGGCCATTGCTGCGCCGTACTTCCAGCAGATCGACCGTTTCATCCGTTTGACCCTGGGTGACAAGGCCGCCGAGCGTTACGAGATCATCGTTGGTGACCCGGTTGGCGTGGCCCGCAGGATGTCGCAGGGCATCAAGCGTGTGCGTGAATTCCGTCTGGCGCAGCGTGACTCGTTCTTCTACAACTGGCAGGTGGATATCCCGCTCGCCTATCAGCAGCCGTTCGTGCCAACGCATGAAGCCATGGCAGGTCTGGACCTGCACAAGGGCCGCCCGGCGCCGGACCTGGCCGCCGACCTGCGGCGTGCGTTCTCCGGCATCGTCGCCGGCAACGTCAAGGAAGAAAGCATGGCCCGGATCGAGGAATTCGGCCCGTTCAAGATCCATGGCGACAGCGAGATGATGCAGGCCTTGGACGAACTGCTGCGCGCGTTTGTCGAGCAGCGCCGGATGAAGATCTCCGGTGAGTACCGTCCTTGTTATCAGGTGGTTGCCTGATCGGTGGGATCAGGCGGGTAGGGTAATGGTGGTGATGTGGCGGCCGTCCTTGATTCGCGTCGTCACGTCACCTCGCCCGCCAGTAAGTGCACGGATCCTGGCCTTGGAGGATTCCAGCCCAACTTTGTGACCAGTGTGCAGGTTGGGTGCGTGGGCAGGAGGGAGGTCGTTTTCTATCAGGATTTCCAGCCTGTCTGACAATCGCAGCAAGCGAACAAGTATCTGTCCGCCGTTGGGCGCAGGTTCGACGCCGTGGCGGATGGCGTTCTCGATCAGGGGCTGGATGGAAAGGGTTGGGACCTGCAGCGACGGGATTGGGGAGGGGATATCCCATTGAATCCGCATGCGCTCGCCAAATCGCAGGCCCTCGATTTCGGCATAGCGGCGAGACAGCGCGAGCTCCTCGCTCAGGGGTATTTCGCGGGGGCCTGCAAGTGCAGCCCGGAATAGATCTGCGAGATCCAGCAGCAGTCGCTCGGCGTCCTGCGGGCGTAGATGCACCAAGGCTGCGCCGGTATTGAGGGTGTTGAACAGGAAGTGAGGGCGGATCCTCGCTTGCAGCGCTTCCAGTTCGGCCTGCTTCGCCCTCACCGCCAATTGCCTGAGTCGCCAGTGGCTCTGGAAGGCAATCAATGCCAATAGGCCGACCAGCAGGGCCAGCGTGCTGATTTTCGCTGCAAACGGCAGCCAGCCCTCGGGCGGGGAAAGCCAGGTGTCGTGGAGTACCGCCCAGGCTAGAGCGGTTACCAGCCACGTGCTGCAGAGCAGGGCGATCAGTGCGACACCTGCGATCTGTGCTGGACTGGCGCGGCGCAGCCTGCGACGCGCCAGATAGAGCAGCGCAAGCGATGCAAGTGCCACCCATTGGATGGTGAAAGAGGCCAGTCCGAAATAGGTGAGCAGGTCCACGCGCGCGCTTTGGGACAGCGTCAATAGTGCGGCCAGGGCTTCGCCGGTAAGCATGATGCGGATGATGGTCTGGGCCTGCGAGAGCGGGTCCAGTGGGTTGAGCTCGGCCTGCTGCGGTGAGGACATGTGGTCGATGGTCCTGGGGGTAAGTAGCCATTCATGCGCCGGATCGGGCCGTTCATCCCGCAACTGCTGGAGTGTCCCTACGGTGCCAAATAGAGTAAGGCGTCCAAATGGGGAAAGGTATGCCCAGTAATCTTCCAGTCGTTCGTCGCGCAGGCGTGCGTCGACGCGACAAGGGATTCAGCCTGGTGGAACTGGTGGTGACGGTGGCCATCGCTGCGATCCTTGCCGCAATCGCCATCCCATCGTTCCGCTCGATGATCAATTCCAGTCGTTTGAGCAGCAACGCCAATGAGCTGGTTGCGTCGCTGCAGTTGGCGCGTAGCGAGGCAATCAAGCGAAATGCCCGCGTGTCGGTTTGTGGCAGTGCCAATGGAGCGACCTGTGGCGGAGGCTGGGCAAAGAACTGGCTGACGGTCCTGGAGTCGGATGGTTCCGTGCTGCGGGCCAATGCTGTGAAGGAGCCGGTCCAGTTGAGTTCCGGTGTCGCCCGGATCACTTTCCGGGCCGATGGTCTGTCCAGCACTGCGGTCAACAGCACTATTACCGTATGCCTACCGACGACATCCCCGGCAGACAATCAACGCGTCATCACCCTTGCCTCGGCTGCGCGTATCAGCAGTAGTCGGGTCGATGGTGGTGGCGCATGTCCTTGATACGGGGTGCATGGATGAAAAGTGAATTGGTTCGTTGCCGGCAGGCGCCCTCGCGAGGTTGTCAGAAGGGTGTCAGCCTGATCGAGGTGATGGTCTCGGTGCTGGTGCTGGGCATTGCCTTGCTGGGCATTGCCGCGATGCAGGCTACGGCGTTGAGAAATGGCCAAAGCTCATTGGAGCGCAGCCAGATTGTCGCCTACACCTATTCGGCTATTGACGCCATGCGCTCCAATCGCCAGGAAGCATTGGCAGGCGCCTACAACACCGATGGCATGGAATGCAGTGTGCCGGGCGGCGGCAGCCTGGCCCAGGACGACGTGAGTCGATGGCTGACGTCGCTGAAGAATGGCATCACCAAAGATCCGAATGACGACAGCGTGTGTGGACAGATAGCCTGCGCCGCCGGGTTATGCACGGTTACCGTGCAATGGGATGACACCCGCGGCAAACAAAGTGACGCTGCTGCGGACAATGCCGACAATGTCGAGGGCGGTGTGCAGCGCCAGGTGCAAACGGTGGTGCGACTATGAGTGGTGTACGTGCAACGACCTTGGGTTCGCGGGCCCGCATGGCCGGTATGACCCTGATCGAACTGATGATCTCGCTGATTATCGGGCTGGTGGTGCTTGGCGCGGTGGCGATGATTTTCGTCTCCAGCCAGCAGGCGTACCGGACCACGGATGGCCTAGGCAAGGTGCAGGAGAACATGCAGTTCGGCTTCGAGATGATGGCGCGCGATATCCGCGAGGCGGGCGGCAATCCTTGTGATATCGGACTACCGGTGGCCAATGTGGCAGACCTGGGTGGGGCAAGTTGGTGGAGTACCTGGTCGCAGCCCGTACGTGGATATGACAATGGCGCCCTGGGGGGCTCGGCCGCAGGCACTGATGCCCTGCAGTTGTTGCTGGTGGGGCAAGCGATTGCCAACGTCAGTGCGCATGCCGGTACGGTGCTTACTGTCGACAATGGCAGCAAGTTCGCTACCAATGACGTGCTGATGGTATGTGATACAAGGCAGTTGGCGGTGTTTCGCGCAGGTGCGGTCAGTGCCACCAGCGTGAGTCACGCCAATGGCGGCAATTGCAGCAACAGCCTCAATGTATTGCCGGCCCCCTGCAATGCGTCGGCGCCGCCGTACCTGTATCCGCGCAATTCGGTGATCAGCAAACTCGATGGCGTGCGCTGGTTTGTCGCCGACAATGGTCGCGGTGGGCGCTCACTGTTCCGCGTGTTCAATGGTGCGGCGCGGGAGGAAATGGTCGAGGGCGTGAATGACATGCAGCTGTCGTATCTGCAGGATCCGGCCACCACCAAGTATGTGGCAGCTGGTGCGGTCGCGGGTTGGCAGGACGTGTCAGCCATCCGCATCACATTTACGGTCAACAGCGACAGCGCGGTCGGTAGCGGCAACGTGCCCTTGAGTCGTGATCTGGAATATGTGGTGACCTTGAGGAGTCGCGCGCAATGAAAAATATCCATTTCAAGCCTGCGCAGGCGCTCTCGCAGCGAGGTGCCAGCCTGTTGGTTGTGCTGATCATCCTGGTGGTGATTACCTTGATCGGTCTGGCCAGCATCCGCGGCACGCTGCTGCGTGAGCGGATGAGCGGCAACATGTATGACCGCAGTCTGGCGTTCCAGTCGGCTGAATCCGCATTGCGGGAGGCCGAGGTGGCAGTGCGCGCCGCCGTGGTATCGGGTAACTCAATTGGAGTGGACTGCAGTCTGGCCAGTACGGCCTGCCCGATTCCGCCGGCAAGTACCTACACCGGCGGTGGCGCCGGCTGGGTCAATGGCACGGCCACGCAGACACTGGCTGCCGGTAGGCCTCAGTACTACGTCCAGTACCTGGGGCAGCGCGAAAGTACCGACGAACTGCAGCAGAACCAGAGCGCCAATGCCAATCAATACGGCGGTGGTGGCGGTATCACGTTGGAATCGTTCTACCGCATCATCGCCCGCAGCCACGATCCCGCAGCGGTGACTGACCGCGCTGTGGTGGTGCTGCAATCCAATATCACGGTCAAGTAAGTACCGTCGCCTTGGGGCTCCGAAAGATCATGAACAAGAACAACCTTCAAACCAGTGGTAGGTCGGCGGCGATACGTCGGCGTCTCGGTGCCTTTTCGATTGGCCTGTTTGCCGCCATCTGTTCGATGCAGGTGCCCGCCGTCGAGATCGCGCAGTCACCCATGTATGTCGGCAGTGATGTGCCGGGCAATCTGGTGCTGGTGCCGTCGGTGGAATATCCGACCATTCATAGCCAGGCCAATATCGGTGATTATTCCGCTACCCGGCGCTACTCAGGCTATTTCGACCCGACCAAGTGCTATCTGTATAGCTACAGTGACAATGAGCCTGACCGGTATTTCTACCCTATTGGGCTGGCGACGGACTTCAAATGTACTGCTGCCAAGCAGTGGAGCGGAAATTTCATGAACTGGGCAGCTACCCAGACGATTGATCCGTTCCGCTCAGGTTTGACCGGTGGCTACCGTGTCAAGGATACGACGACCGAGACCTGGCTTGAGAAGGCGCGGCACGCACCGGGTTATGGCGGCTATGCCAATCGTCGTCTTCCGGCGTCAGGTAATAATGCCACTTTGGTTGCCAGTGCCACGGGATCTACCTGGTCGAACTTCACCCTGAAAATCGAGGGGCTGGGTAACCAGATGCAGTTTACTTCAACTGGTACTTCCGATTTTGGAGATTCCAAGAAGGTTCTGTCCTACGACCCGTCGAAGCATACCTTGACGACCGGCAGCAAGGGTGACGAAGGCAAGGTGTATCAAGTCAGTGTGCGGGTCAAGGTCTGTGATACCTCTGTCCTGCCGCTGGAAAGTAATTGTGTGAAATATTCGGGGTCTTACAAGCCCGAGGGGTTGATTCAGGAGTATTCAAAGCGCATCCGCTATAGCATCTTTGGTTTCCTCAACCAGTCTGGCAATGGCCGGAACGGTGGCGTGATGCGAGCGCGGCAGAAGTTTGTCGGCCCGAACAGCTATTATCCCGAGAATGGTATTACAACGAATGCCAATGCCGAATGGGACGCAGCAACAGGTGTGCAGGTTCGCAATCCTGATAGCAGGGACGCGACGGCTACGGGTTACGGTGTGGCAGACAGTGGTGTAATCAACTACCTGAACAAATTCGGGCAGATGACGTCAGCCAGCCCAAAAAGCAATGACCCGGTCAGCGAGCTGTACTACGCTGCGCTGCGCTATTTTCGGAATCAGGGGAATATTGCTGAATACAGTAATATCAGTACCAACAGCACTGCTACCAGCTACAGTTACGCAGATGGTTTTCCTGTAATCACCGATTGGGATGATCCAATTCGCTATTCATGCCAGGTCAACGCCGCCCTGGGTATTGGTGACGTGAATACCCATGAGGACAGGGATATCCCGAATACGCCCGACAAGGATTATGATCTGGCGGTGAAATACACGCAGAAGATCTTCGATCTGGAGGGGATAGCCAAGAGGGCCGATGCGAGCTCTTTCAGTGGCCGCGGAAACTCGGCGTTCATTGCGGGCTTGGCGTATTACGCCAACACCAACGACATCCGCGCGGATAAAGCTGGCAAGTTGAACACCATTGGTACGCAGAGCCTGTCTACCTATTGGGTGGATGTTCGTGAAAACCAGGTTCTGGAGCCCAAGGAAAACAATCAGTATTGGTTGGCGGCCAAGTACGGCGGTTTTGATGTGCCGCTTGGTTTTGACCCGCTGACGACTACCGCGTTGCAGGAGTCCTGGTGGCATAAAAATCTGGATTACCTGACCAGTGGTACGGGTGGTGGTGTCACCAGCACCAAAAACAACTATCCGCGTCCGGACAATTTCTATGTCGCCAGCGAAGCTGACAAGATGGTCGCCAGTCTGCGGCAGGCATTCGAAGCTATCGCCAAGAAGGCGGAAGGTTCGGCCAGTTCATTTGCTGCGAACACCACCAAGCTCGAGGCCGGTGCACGTACTTTCCAGGCGCAGTTCGTCACGGGCCAGAAACGCGAATGGGCAGGTCGTCTCTATGCCTATGATGTTGATACGGATACCCGTGCCCTGACCCAGGCCTGGTCGGCGGCCGATCAGTTCCCGGTCTGGGGGCCGACCAATGCCACCACCAATGCCCGAAAGATTTTCTACAACAGTGGCGGCACGCTGACTGCGTTCCAGGGCGCGGTTGGCGGTCTTTCCGCGGCGGTGGTCAATTACCTGCGCGGTGATCGTTCTGGTGAGCAAAGCAATGGCGGTACGTACCGTAATCGGGTGAGTCTGCTGGGCGACATCGTCAACTCGCAACCAGTATATGTGGGTAAGCCCAATAGCCGTCTGTACATCAACAGTACGTTCGCAGGTGCCAGTACTTACGCCGCATTTGCATCCGCGCAGGCTACCCGCACCCCGGTCGTATATGTGGGGGCCAATGACGGCATGTTGCACGGGTTCAACGCCGATACCGGCAGGGAGTTGTTTGCCTTCGTGCCTACCGAGGCGATGGCCCAGCTGTCTGGTACCCAGAAGTTCACCGATCCGAACTACGAGCATACCTATACCGTTGACGGTGCAATGACCGCGGCAGACTGGTTCGACGGTTCGCGCTGGCGTACCGCGATGGTCGGTACCATGGGGCGTGGTGGCAAGACCATCTTCGCCTTGGACGTCACCAATCCGGCTTCGCCCACATTGATGTGGGAGATCAGCAATGCAGCGCTTGGTAACAACCTCGGCCAGCCCATTGTCTCCCAGGTTGCCAGTGGCGACTGGCGCGTTGTGTTGGGCAATGGCCCCAACAGCGCGGACGGTATTGCCAAGCTGGTTACGATCAACCTTGCCAATGGCAATGTCTCGACCATATCCACCGCGGTTGGCGGTGACAATGGATTGTCGGGCATAAATGCCTGGTCCGCCGCCGGCAATGGTCTGGTGGATACGGTGTATGCGGGCGACCTCAAGGGTAATGTGTGGCGTTTCAAGCTTGCTACCGGAACCGCCAGCCTGTTGTTTGCTGCTGGGGCGAGCAAGCCGATCACCGCTGCACCGTTGGTGGCAGTGAATCCCAAGACCCTGCAGACCTGGGTCTTCCTGGGAACTGGTCGTTACCTGAATTCGGCTGACCGTGCCAACAAGGATGTGCAGACGTGGTATGGCCTGATCGACAAGGGCTCGACTATTTCGGGCACCGCCGGCATGAAGCAGGTGAGTGTCATCGCCGAGGGCAAGTCGGATGATGGCTATGATCTGCGTGCGCTGGAGCGCGTGTCGGCACCGGGCGCGGACGGTTGGTATATGAACCTTCTGCCGTCTACGGGTGTTGCTGCTGGTGAGCGCATGGTTGTTCCGAACTTCTTCCAGGGTCTGACCCTGGTGGGTACGACGCGTATTCCTGATTCGGATGATGTTTGCAGCCCGACCGGCAAGGGTTACACGATGGCGATCGATCCATTTACCGGTGGCCGGCTTTCCGGTGGCTTCTTCGATGTGAACGGCGATGGCGTTGTCGACGGCAAGGACTCATTGGATGGCGTGCCGGTATCGGGTATCGGTTACGGGAGCAGCCCCAACAACCCTATCTTCATCGGCGACACCATGTATACGAGCTTGGACGACGGTTCTTACAAGAAGATCAAGACCAATAACAATAATGGCAACATCAAGCGCGTTTCCTGGCGCGAGTTGGTCGGGGAGTAAGGGGGATGAACAGCATGGTTCGTGTGCAGCGTAGGTATGGTGCAACCTCGCGTGAGGCGGGCTTCACCTTGGTGGAGTTGATGATTGTTGTTGCGATCATTGCGATCCTTTCAGCCATCGTCTATCCCAATTATCGGGAGTATGTGGTCAAGGCGCGACGTACCGCGGTTGCAGGTTGCCTGCAACAGCATGCGCAAACCATGGAAAGGTTCCACACTACCAATCTGACTTATGTGGGGGCGCCTGCACCAGTTTGTGAGGCCGATTTGAACAGTTTCTACGTGGTTGGCTTCCAGGGTGGGGATCCAACCGCGCGTGCCTACATCCTGCAGGCGGTACCAACATCCAGTCAGAAGGACCCGAAGTGCGGGACGCTGAGCCTCAATGCGCAAGGTGTACGTACCAAGAGTGGTACGGCAGCGCTTGCCCAGTGTTGGTAAGGTCACAGTCATGAGGAAAAGCCCGCCAGCAATGGCGGGTTTTTTTCTGGATTGACTGGTGTTGGAGCCTTGGCGAGGTGCTGCTGTGCACAGAAAACACAAAGCCCACCTTTCGGTGGGCTTTGTGTTTTTTATCTGGCGCCCGAAGTTGGACTCGAACCAACGACCCCCTGATTAACAGTCAAGTGCTCTAACCGGCTGAGCTATTCGGGCGGGGAGGCGAATTCTACTCAGCGAAACGGCGGAGTGCAAGACCTGTGTTTCATCGAGGGCAGTTTCGCGTGCCGTCGGCTCGCGTGTTGCGCACACGGCCGCTGTTGTTGATGATCACGCTGGCATGCAGGGTGCCCTGATGGTCGCACAGGACGATGGTCTGATTTGAGCCCGCGCTGCGTCCATCGGCGAGGTAGCGCAGGTGCGGGCGTCCGGATGAGCCGAGTACCCTCAGGTGATCCTGCCTGGTGCCCATGGTGACGCGGATGATGTCGATTTGGGTGTTGGGCATTCCATCGCCGTCCGGGTCCAGGAAAATCAGCCAGGACGTTCCCCAGTCGCTGTCTTGGGAGCAATGGTGGCCATTGGTCGTTGGGCAGATCTGCGTGGTCTGGCGGCGCCACAGGGCGGTCGCACGCGCCAGATGCAGGTGGGCCACCAGCGAGTTCTGGATGTTGATTGCACGCTGTCTGCGTAGCGAGAGCTGCAATTCCGGCAGGGCGATGGCGGCCAATATCGCCACTACCGCAACGCAGGCGATGAGTTCGATCAGCGTGAAGCCGCGTCGGGGCCCGCGATGGCAGGGGGAGGAGGGCTGGACTGGCATTGGATTTTGGGCGGCGCGGAAGTACAGCGTTGCCGAAGAGGGCTGTTGCTGCACTAGCCGGGATCTGCGTCTGAACCTGGGTTTAGCGCCTGCCTCGGCGTGGGCGTCCGGCTCGTTATACTGAAATGTCCCTAAAGCAGCGTTGACCTCATGTCCGACAGCTTCCAGCTCGTATCGCCGTATTCGCCTTCCGGCGACCAGCCGGCCGCCATCGAAAAGCTGGTGGCCAACTTCGAGGCCGGCATCGCCAAGCAGACGCTGCTGGGTGTGACCGGTTCGGGCAAGACCTACACCATCGCCAATGTGATTCAGCAGGTGCAGCGACCAACGCTGGTCATGGCGCCGAACAAGACCCTGGCCGCGCAGTTGTACGGCGAGTTCAAGGCGTTCTTCCCGAACAACGCGGTGGAGTACTTCGTCAGCTACTACGATTACTACCAACCTGAAGCCTATGTGCCGTCCTCGGACACCTTCATCGAGAAGGACAGCTCGATCAACGAACACATCGAGCAGATGCGCCTGGCGGCAACCAAGACCTTGCTGTCTCGGCCGGATGCGATTGTGGTGGCAACGGTATCGGCCATCTACGGCCTGGGCGCGCCGGAAGACTATCTGTCGCTGCGCCTGATCCTGTCCAAGGGCGAGCGCATCGATCAGCGTGATCTGATCAAGCACCTGACCCAGTTGCAGTACACCCGCAACGAGTACGAACTGCAACGTGGCACCTTCCGTGTGCGTGGCGAGGTGATCGATGTGTTCCCGGCCGAGCTGGACAGCGAGGCGCTGCGCATCGAGCTGTTCGATGGCGACATCGAGCAGTTGAGCATGTTCGACCCCCTCACCGGCGAAAGCCTGCGCAAGATGCAGCGCTACACCATCTATCCGAAGACCCACTACGCGACCACGCGTGAGCGCGTGCTGGCGGCGGTGGAGACCATCAAGGTCGAGCTGAAGGAGCGGTTGGAGCAGTTGTACGCGCAGAACAAGCTGGTTGAGGCGCAGCGCCTGGCGCAGCGCACCCAGTACGATCTGGAAATGATGGCCGAGGTTGGTTACTGCAACGGCATCGAGAACTACTCGCGCCACCTCACCGGCAAGGCGGCTGGCGATCCGCCACCGACCCTGTTCGATTACCTGCCGCCGGATGCGTTGCTGGTCATCGACGAATCGCACGTGACCATTCCGCAGATCGGCGCCATGTACAAGGGTGACCGTTCGCGCAAGGAGACGCTGGTCGAGTTCGGCTTTCGTCTGCCGTCTGCGTTGGACAACCGTCCGCTGCGCTTCGAAGAGTGGGAGGCGCGTTCGCCGCGTGCCATCTATGTGTCGGCGACGCCGGGTCCGTACGAACTTCGCGAGTCGGGCGATGACATCACCGAGCTGGTGGTGCGCCCGACCGGCCTGATCGATCCGCAGGTGGAGATCCGCCCGGTTGGCACCCAGGTCGATGATCTGATGTCGCAGGCGACTGAGCGCATCAAGATGGGCGACCGAGTGCTGGTCACCACCTTGACCAAGCGCATGGCCGAGAACCTCACCGAGTACCTGGGTGAACACGGCATCCGCGTGCGCTACCTGCACTCGGACGTGGATACGGTCGAACGCGTGGAAATCATCCGCGATCTGCGCCTGGGCAAGTTCGATGTGCTGGTCGGCATCAACCTGCTACGCGAAGGCCTGGACATGCCTGAGGTGTCGCTGGTCGCGATCCTCGATGCCGACAAGGAAGGCTTCCTGCGTTCAACCGGCTCGCTGATCCAGACCATCGGCCGCGCGGCGCGCAATGTGCGCGGCAAGGCGATCCTGTATGCCGACAAGATCACCCGTTCGATGCAGGCGGCGATCGACGAGACCGACCGTCGTCGGCAGAAGCAGGTGGAGTACAACGAGGCGCACGGCATCGTGCCGCAGTCGGTGATGCGGCCCATCGTCGACATCCTGGAAGGAGCGCATGAGGAAAGCTCGCCCAAGTCCAGTGCCAAGGGCAAGGGCCGTCGCGTGGCCGAGCCCGAGGCGGATTACCTGCCGCTGGAGCCGGCCAAGCTGGCGGCGCGCCTCAAGGAGCTGGAGCAGACCATGTACCAGCACGCCCGCGACCTGGAGTTCGAGGATGCCGCACGTATCCGCGACCAGATCCATCGCCTGAAGGAAGCGAATCTGGGTTGAGCCGGCCCGGTGTGAAATATTTCAAAAAAACGGTTGTTCTTCGTGAAGAGCAGGGTTAAGATACGCGCCCTCGCAACGCTTAATTGTTGTTGAGAAGGGCGGTTAGCTCAGCGGTAGAGCACTACCTTGACATGGTAGGGGTCACAGGTTCGAACCCTGTACCGCCCACCACTTCCTCGCGAAGTGGCCACGAAAGCCCGGCGCTGGCCGGGTTTTTTGTTTTCAGGTGATGTTATGCGTTGCAGTGCGGCTGATTCGGCCCTCGTAACGTAGAAAGGCTTCAAACGGGCGGTTAGCTCAGCGGTAGAGCACTACCTTGACATGGTAGGGGTCACAGGTTCGAACCCTGTACCGCCCACCACTTGAAACCCGGCGCAGCGGTTTCGGTGGAATCACATGAAGAGCGAATCAGGCCTGTGGGCCTCGCATTCCGCCTCATCTGCCCGGAGGCTTCCGTGGCGATCCGGATTTATTCGCTGATGGTCAAGGCTGAGCAGCCTTGCTTGGCTTCGTGCTGTATTGGTTCCACCCGCCTTCGCTCGCGACAGCGCCTTCATCAGCTGGGCGGGACTATTCGCTTGTGCTGTGGAACAGGGCCTCTGCTGGCGCCTTCCGCATCGGTAGTTGCCGGTTCACATATGCCTGTTGGCTGTCTGATGAAATCGCCACCTATCCTTGAGGTGATGTGATGTTGAACCGTAGGCAGTTTCTTGCGCAGCTCTCCGTTGGCCTTGGCGCGGCGGCATCTATCAAAAGTGGCTTGTGTGCGCCGTTGGATGCAGCAGGGCAGGGCTGGCGCATGCCGGCGGAGGAGATGGCGCAGGAGCGTGTGTTTCTGGCCTATGCCGCATCCAGGGCTGTCTGGCGTGATTGGGCTGCGCCTGTGAACAGGACTGTCGCGCTGCTCGCCCGCACGATTTCCCGCTATCAACCCGTCACTGTGCTTTGCCGTCAGGCGCAGGAGGCTGAGGCTCGGCGTGCTTGCGGCAATGCCAATATCCGCTACATGCCGATGCCGCTCGATGACATCTGGGTACGCGATTACGGCGGTTGTTTTGTGCTCGGGCGCGATGCGCAGCTCGGGCTGGTTGATTTCAATTTCAACGGTTGGGGGCGCAAGCAGGCCTTCGCTGGCGATACCGCTGTGGCGAAGGCGCTGAGTGCGGACCTTCGGGCGCGCTATATGTGCAGCCGGCTCATCGGCGAAGGCGGTGGTATCGAGGTGGACGGTGACGGCACGGCGATCATCACCGAGAGTTGCTGGGTCAACGACAACCGCAATCCGGGCATGAGCAGGGCGCAGGTCGAGGCTGAACTGAAGTCGCTGCTCGGTCTGCGCAAGATCATCTGGCTGCCGGGAATCAAGGGGCAGGACATCACCGATGCCCATGTTGATTTCTATGCCCGTTTTGCCTCGCCAGGTGTGGTCATTGCCAATCTCGACAACGACCCTGAGTCCTATGATTTCGCGGTTACCCGCCGTCATCTGGAGATTCTGGAAGCAGCCACCGATGCGGCCGGGCGACGCTTGCAGGTGCATACGCTGTCACCGCCGCAGACGCCGCGCGACAACATGTATACGCGTGAGGCTGACTATGCAGCTGGCTATATCAATTTCCTGCCGATCAATGGTGCGGTCATCGCTCCCGAGTTCGGTGATGCCGAGGCGGATGCGCGCTGCAGGGATCTGCTGAAGTCGCTCTATCCGGGGCGCGAGATCATCCAGCTCAATATTGACCCGATTGCTGCCGGTGGCGGCGGCATTCACTGCGTGAGCAAGAATCTTCCGGTTTTTGGTGGGGCTGGGCGGCAGCTGGGTGTGGCTGGGCATTGAGGATTCGTGGGTGTGCGGCCGCTTCGATGAGGTCGGCTGGTTGGGTCGTCGGTTGCTGACCGCAGGCGGCCATCGGGGCCTTCCCCTTGTTGCCGGTTTTACGGGTTTTGCCGGGCTTTCGGGGCGGTCCCGGGTTGCTGGCCGGCGCGACGCTTGGGCGCCTTGATTCTGCTGAAGTCCGGCTGCGGAGGCTGGGGTTCAGGCTTCTGGCGCTGAGGGCGGCGTGTGGCGCGGAAAGCCCCCCAGAGCAGGTTTGCCCCGATTGGTTTACTATCTCCCCCAACAACCCCTTCGGCAATCGAGGTGGCCCGCGCCAAGCGCCGGCCGAGCGTGTGACATGAGCACTACCATCGCCCACTGCTGATCTTCCGCCACCGCCCTGATGCAGGCGCCGTCGTGGCGCTTTTTTATTGCCCAGAATTCCATGAACTCGTGAAATCGCGCCTGTCGGCGTTGTTTCCAGCCCGCCCGGCGGGCCGTGACCCTTGGTGAATCCCATGATCAACATCACTCTCCCAGACGGCAGCGTCCGTCAGTTCGAAAACCCGGTCAGCGTCATGGACGTTGCCCAGTCCATTGGTGCGGGCCTGGCCAAGGCCACCATTGCCGGCGCCGTTGATGGCGTGCAGGTCGATGCCAGCGACGTGATCGATCACGACGCTTCGCTGCGCATCATCACCGCCAAGGACGAGGAGGGCGTGGAGATCATCCGCCACTCCTGCGCCCACCTGGTCGGCCATGCCGTGAAGCAGCTGTACCCGGAGGCCAAGATGGTGATCGGCCCGGTCATCGCTGAAGGCTTCTACTACGACATCTACAACGAGCGCCCGTTCACGCCGGAAGACATGGCGGCGATCGAGAAGCGCATGGGTGAGTTGATCGCACAGGACTACGACGTGATCAAGAAGGTCACGCCGCGCGCGGAAGTGGTCGAAATCTTCAAGGCACGTGGCGAGGACTACAAGCTGCGCCTGATCGAAGACATGTCCGATGACATCACTGCGATGGGCATGTACTACCACCAGGAATACGTGGACATGTGTCGTGGTCCGCACGTGCCGAACACGCGTTTCCTGAAGTCCTTCAAGCTGATGCGCATCTCCGGTGCGTACTGGCGCGGCGATGCCAAGAACGAGCAGCTGCAGCGCATCTACGGCACCGCCTGGGCCGACAAGAAGCAGCTTGAGGCCTACATCAAGCGCATCGAAGAAGCTGAAATGCGCGACCACCGCCGCATCGGCAAGCAGCAGGATCTGTTCCACCTGCAGGAAGAGGCGCCGGGCCTGGTGTTCTGGCACCCGAAGGGCTGGTCGATCTGGCAGGTTGTCGAGCAGTACATGCGCAATGTCTACCGCCAGAGTGGTTACGGCGAAGTACGTTGCCCGCAGATCCTCGACGTGAGCCTGTGGAAGAAGTCCGGTCACTGGGACAACTACCAGGACAACATGTTCTTCACCGAATCGGAGAAGCGCACCTATGCGCTGAAGCCGATGAACTGCCCGGGCCACGTGCAGTTGTTCAACCAGGGTCTGCACAGCTACCGCGACCTGCCGATCCGCTACGGCGAGTTCGGTGCCTGCCATCGCAACGAGCCGTCCGGCGCGCTGCACGGCATCCTGCGCGTGCGTGGTTTCACCCAGGACGACGGCCACATCTTCTGCACCGAGAGCCAGGTCGAAGCCGAAGTGACGGCCTTCCACCAGCAGGCGCTGGCGGTGTACAAGGCGTTCGGTTTCGAGGAAATCCAGATCAAGATCGCGCTGCGTCCCGAATCGCGCCTGGGTGACGATGAGACCTGGGACAAGGCCGAGGGCGCGCTGCGCACCGCGCTGTCCAGCTGCGGCGTCGAGTGGCAGGAGCTGCCGGGCGAGGGCGCCTTCTACGGCCCGAAGATCGAGTACCACCTGAAGGATGCCATCGGCCGTACCTGGCAGCTGGGCACCATGCAGGTCGACTTCATGATGCCGGGCCGCCTCGGCGCTGAATACGTCGATGAGAACAGCCAGAAGCGCCATCCGGTGATGCTGCATCGTGCGATCGTGGGCTCGATGGAGCGTTTCCTGGGCATTCTGATCGAGCAGCACGCCGGCGCGTTCCCGACCTGGCTGGCGCCGGTGCAGGTGGTGGTGGCCAATATCACCGACGCCCAGGCCGATTACGTCGACGAAGTTCGCAAAAGCCTTGCAAATCAAGGCTTCCGGGTTGACGCCGATTTGCGCAACGAGAAGATCGGCTATAAGATTCGCGAGCATACGCTGCAGCGCGTACCGTACCTGCTGGTCGTGGGCGACCGCGAGAAGGAGAACGGGGCCGTGGCGGTACGCACGCGGTCCGGTGAAGACCTTGGTTCGATGTCGGTTCAGGCCTTCGTCGAGCGGCTGCAGGCAGAATTGAAGCATTGAAGTAAGTAGGGCCCCGGCCCCGGCGGACACTCCGCAGGGCCGGTACTAATCCACTTGGAGATTGCAATATCAGTATCCCTGACAACAAACAGAACCGCCGTAATCAGGAAATCCGGGTGCCGCGCGTACGCGTGATCGGCAGTGACGGTGAAATGATTGGCGTGTTGTCGCGCGACGAAGCGCTGTCCATGGCCGAAGATGAAGGCCTGGACCTGGTTGAAATCCAGCCCCAGGCCGATCCGCCTGTCTGCAAGATCATGGACTTCGGCAAGTTCAAGTTCGAGATGCAGAAGAAGGCCAACGAGGCCAAGAAGAAGACCAAGCAGGTCGAGATCAAGGAAGTGAAGTTCCGTCCGGTCACGGATGAGGGCGACTACCAGATCAAGCTGCGCAACATGCGCCGTTTCCTCGAGGACGGCGACAAGATCAAGGTCAACATCCGCTTCCGTGGCCGCGAAATGAGCCATCAGGAACTGGGTCGCGAGATGGCCAACCGGATCGAGGCTGATCTGGGTGAGGACATCGTGATCGAGTCCCGTCCGCGCCTGGAAGGCCGGCAGATGGTCATGATGATCGCGCCGAAGAAGAAGTAAGCCGTCGGCCCTCGGGCCTGCTGCTTTGCTGAACAGGGAGGGGCTTCGGCTACCTCCCTGTTTGCTTGCCTGTTCAGCCAATGTCAGTGCCAACCTGCTTGCAGTTTGCAAGTAGCTGGTGCGCAAGGCATAATGGGCGGCCCGGTTCGCCGGGTTTGTTGTTTGCTTCACCCTAGGACCTGCCTGCCTCCAGTGGGAGCGCGGGCTTTTGACAGACAAGGGCAAGGATGGAAAGTGTGGGTCAGCCCACCGCCCAGTCAGTAAAGAGACCATCAAGGACATAGCAATGCCCAAGATCAAGACCAACCGGGCGGCGGCCAAGCGTTTCCGCAAGACCGCCTCCGGCAAGTACAAGTGCGGTCACGCCAACCGTAGCCACATCCTCACGAAGAAAGCGACCAAGCGGAAGCGTAACCTGCGTCAGACGAATCACGTCCGCGCAGAAGACGCAGGCCGTCTGGACCGTATGCTTCCCTACCTCTGAGGACTGAACCATGGCACGAGTAAAGCGTGGTGTGCAGGCGCGCCGCCGCCACAAGAAAGTATTGGATCTCGCCAAGGGCTATTACAACGCCCGTCGCAAGGTCTTCCGCGTTGCCAAGCAGGCAGTCATCAAGGCACAGCAGTACGCCTACATTGGCCGTAAGCAGAAGAAGCGCAATTTCCGTTCGCTGTGGATCACCCGCATCAATGCGGCTGCCCGCATCAACGGCCTGAGCTACAGCCGTTTCATGAACGGCCTGCTGAAGGCTGGTATCACCCTGGACCGTAAGGTTCTGGCTGATATCGCCGTGCACGACGCAGCCGGTTTTGCCGCTCTGGCAGAAAAGGCCAAGGGCGCACTGGCGGCATAAGTTCTTCCTGCAGCAGTTGTAGCGTTCACGCGCAGCGGCTGTGGTGAGACAATGCATGGGGAAGGGCGCAAGTCCTTCCCCATTCTTTTTTGTGCTGGTTGCCGCTGCCGATGGCTGTGCGGCGGTCAGCCACTGGTGGCGACGGGGGTCGGCCCGGCGCGTACCGCGTAGGCAAGCCGGCCAGAGGTTTCGTCGATCCCATGAGTGACATCCAATCCTTGACCGCGCAGGCGCTGGCCGATGTAGCCGCGGCGCAGAGCCCGGAAACGCTGGAAAACCTGCGTGTTTCGCTGTTGGGCAAGAGTGGCAGCATCACTGCCCAGCTCAAGCAGCTTGGCGCCTTGCCGGCCGAGGAGCGCAAGGCGGCAGGCGAGGCGATCAACATCGCGCGCGATGCCGTGTCCTCTGCCTTGGGTGAGCGCAAGGCGCTGCTGGAAAACGCTGCGCTGGACGCACGCCTGGCCTCTGAAAGCATCGATGTCACCCTGCCGGGCCGTCATGGCGAACGCGGCGGCCTGCATCCGGTCACGCGCACCCTGGAGCGCATCACCGAAATCTTCGCCCGCCTCGGTTACGAACTGTCCGAAGGCCCGGAAATCGAAGACGACTGGCACAACTTCGAGGCGCTGAATTTCCCGCCGCACCACCCGGCGCGCGCCATGCACGACACCTTCTACTTCGGCGATGGCCGCCTGCTGCGCACGCATACCTCTGGTGTGCAGGTGCGCTACATGGGCGAGCACAAGCCGCCGCTGCGCATGATCGCGGCCGGCAAGGTGTACCGCAGCGACAGCGACCAGACCCATTCGCCGATGTTCCATCAGGTCGAAGGCCTGCTGGTCGACGAGCACTCCAACTTCGCCGACCTCAAGGGCACCTTGTCCGAGTTCGTGCGTGCGTTCTTCGAGCGCGATTTCGAGATGCGTTTCCGCCCGAGCTACTTCCCGTTCGTGGAGCCGGGTGCGGAAGTGGACATCGCCTGGCAGCAGCCCGATGGCAGCACCCGCTGGCTGGAAGTGCTGGGCTGCGGCATGGTCCACCCGAACGTGTTGAAGTCGGTAGGCATCGATCCGGAGCGCTACACCGGCTTCGCCTTCGGCCTGGGCGTGGAGCGTTTCGCGATGCTGCGTTACGGCGTCAACGACCTGCGCGCCTTCTTCGAGAACGACGTCCGCTTCCTAAAGCAGTTCGCGTAACCGCAGCTGTAGTGCCGAGCCATGCTCGGCAGCTTTTAAGCGTTGACCAACCCCAGGCGCAAAGCGCCGGGTTTCAACAAAAAACCGCAACGGGAGGCGCGCCTCCCATCAAGGTAGACACATGAAATTCTCTGAAAGCTGGCTGCGCAGCCACGTACCGACCACCGCATCGCGCGACGAACTCAGCGCCGTGCTGACTGCCATCGGTCTGGAAGTCGAAGACGTCACCGCGCTGGGCGCAGGCCTGGACAACGTGGTGGTCGCGCGCATCGTCGAAGCGACCCGTCATCCGGAAGCCGACCGCCTGCAGATCTGCAAGGTCGACGCCGGCCAGGCTGAACTGCTGCAGATCGTCTGCGGCGCACCGAATGCGCGTCCGGGTCTGGTCGCGCCGCTGGCCATGGTTGGCGCGCAGATCGGCGAGCTGAAGATCAAGCCGGCCAAGCTGCGCGGCGTCGAATCCAACGGCATGCTGTGTTCGGCCAAGGAGCTGGGCCTGGACAACGATGCCTCCGGACTGCTGGAACTGCCGGACGACGCACCGGTCGGCACCACGCTGGTTGAGTACCTCGGCCTGCCGGATTCCAGCATCGAGATCAAGCTGACCCCGAACCGCGCCGATTGCTTCAGTGTGCGTGGCATTGCGTTCGACGTCGCCGCAGCTACCCGCAGCGAAGTGAAGCCGTTTGCCGCTGATGCGGTACCGGCACAGGGCGCGCATGAGCTGAGCATCCAGCTCGACGCCGGTGCCGAAGCACCGCGTTATCTCGGCCGCGTGATCGAAGGCGTCAATGCCGCCGCGACCACTCCGCTGTGGATGGCCGAGCGCCTGCGCCGTAGTGGCGTGCGCCCGGTGTCGCTGCTGGTCGATATCACCCAGTACGTGATGCTGGAACTCGGCCAGCCGATGCATGCCTACGACCTGGATACGCTGAAGGGGCAAATTGCCGTGCGCCGCTCGCGTGCTGGTGAAAGCCTCAAGCTGCTCGACGGCCGCGACGCCGCGTTGGACGACAGCTTCCTGGTGGTCACCGATGCCGACCGTCCGGTCGGCCTGGCTGGCCTGATGGGCGGCTTCGATACCCGCGTCACCGATGCGACCAGCAAGGTGTTCCTGGAAGCGGCGCACTTCGCCCCGGCGGCGATCATGGGCCGTGGCCGCAAGCTGGGCCTGCACACCGATGCCGGTCACCGCTTCGAGCGTGGCGTTGACCCGCAGCTGCCGCGCATTGCCATCGAATACGCCACCCGGCTGGTGCTGGACCTGGCCGGCGGCACGCCGGCGCCGGTCACCGAGACCGTGCGCGAGGCCGACCTGCCGGTCGCCGCCAAGATCCTGCTGCGTCGCGCCCGCATCCTGCGCGTGCTCGGCATCCAGATTGAAGACGCCGAAGTCGAGCGCATCCTGCGCGCGCTCGGCATGCAGGTCGAGGCTGTGGCCGATGGTTGGAACGTTACCGGCCCAAGCCGTCGTTTCGATATCGCCATCGAAGAGGACCTGATCGAAGAGCTGGCCCGCATCCACGGCTACGAATCCATCCCGACCACCTTGCCGGGCGGCGCCGCACGCATCGCCATGCCCAGCGAAACCCGTCTGGATGACCTCAGTGTGCGCCGCCAGCTGGTGGCCCGCGAAATGCTGGAAACCATCAACTTCGCCTTCGTCGATGCCGAGCTGCTGAAGCAGTGGCAGCAAAGCGAAGGTTTGGTTGCGCTGGCCAATCCGCTGTCGGCCGAGCTGGCGGTGATGCGCCCGCTGCTGCTGCCGGGTCTGGTAGCAACGCTGGGCCGCAACGTGGCCCGCCAGGCTGGTCGCGTGCGCCTGTTCGAGATTGGCCGCGTGTTCGCGGCGCAGGTCGGTGAGGGCAAGCCCGCACCCAAGGAAACCGTTCGCGTTGCTGCTGCCGTGTGCGGCGACGCTGCCACCCTGCAGTGGGGCGAGAAGGCGCGCAAGGTCGATTTCCATGACCTCAAGGGCGACCTGGAATCGCTGGCCGCGGCCTCTGGCGCTACTCTGGAGTTCCGCGCCTCGCAGCGCCCGTATGCGCACCCGGCCCGATCGGCGGACATCTGGCGCGACGGCGAATGCATCGGCTGGATCGGCCAATTGCACCCGCGCCTGACCAAGGCGATGGAGGTGGATGCCGATGTCTACGCTTTCGAGCTGGACCTGGCCCCGCTGGCGGCGCGTTCGCTGCCGCGTTCGAGCGATTTGTCGCGTTTCCCGGCGGTGCGTCGCGATCTGGCGGTGGTCGTAGCTGAATCGGTCAGCTGGGCTGACTTGTCGGCCACCATCCGCGCTGCCGGCGGCGAGCTGCTGCGTGAGGTGGCGCTGTTTGACCGCTATGTCGGCCAGGGCGTCGAGCCGGGTTTCAAGAGTTTGGCTATGGGCTTGATTTTGCAGGACAAGTCGCGCACATTGACGGACCGTGACGTGGAAGCCGTAGTCACCGATGTGGTGGCGGCGATTGATCGCGGGCACGGCGCAAAGATCCGTGGCTGAGGCGGGATACAGGGAGCAGGCATGGCATTGACCAAGGCGGAGATGGCGGATCGGTTGTTCGACGAAGTTGGTCTGAACAAGCGTGAGGCCAAGGAATTTGTCGACGCGTTCTTCGATGTGTTGCGCGATGCATTGGAACAAGGACGTCAAGTGAAGCTGTCGGGCTTCGGCAATTTCGATCTGCGGCGCAAGAACCAGCGCCCGGGTCGCAACCCAAAGACCGGCGAGGAAATTCCGATTTCCGCCCGTACGGTAGTCACCTTCCGTCCGGGCCAGAAGCTCAAGGAGCGGGTGGAGGCATATGCTGGATCCGGGCAGTAACCGCGAACTTCCGCCGATTCCGGCCAAGCGCTACTTCACCATTGGTGAAGTGAGCGAGCTGTGCGATGTAAAGCCGCATGTGCTGCGCTACTGGGAAACCGAGTTTCCCAGCCTTGAGCCGGCCAAGCGCCGTGGCAACCGCCGCTACTATCAGCGCCACGATGTGCTGATGGTCCGGCAGATCCGCGGCCTGCTGTACGAACAGGGCTACACCATCGGTGGCGCCCGCCTGCGACTGGAAGGTGAGGGCGCTCGCGAAGAGTCGGCGCTGAGCAACCAGATCATCAAGCAGGTGCGCATGGAGCTGGAAGAAGTACTGCAACTGCTCCGTCGCTGAACTTTTTTGTGTGAAAACCGGTATAATCACCGGCTCGCCGCAAGGCGAAAGCAGTAACGATCGGGGCGTAGCGCAGCCTGGTAGCGCATCTGCCTGGGGGGCAGAGGGTCGTCGGTTCAAATCCGGCCGTCCCGACCAATTACTGTTTTAAGAACAAGGGCTTACGGCATTCGTCGTGAGCCCTTTTTCGTTGTGGTCACTAAGTGTCCACTATTCGTCCACTATCGAGGCAACGAAATGCCGGTGGAAACTGCTTGCCACGGCGCTTCATGGCCACCGAGATAGTGCTCGGTCATCGCCACATTGCTGTGGCCCATCAACGCCTGGATCTGCTCGTTGGTCCAGCCAGCTTCCTTCAGCAGGGCGCCACCCAAGCTCCGGATCTCATGGAAGGTCGGTGGGTTGTCCCCATCAATGCCGGCCGCATCGCGTGCCGTGGCGAACGCCCGTGACAGCTGCTCCGGTAACACCTGGGTGTGATGGTCCCGGTCTTTGGCTCGCATGTTGCTTGGCCGCGCCTTCTCCGGTAGCCGGTGGATCAGGTAGGGCGACACCACAGCATCACGGCAGCAGGCCAGCAGGTCGCCTGGAGGGCCGCTAGCTGCGATCTGTAGGCGGACGTTTGTGGAGCCTTCGGTTTTCGATGGCACCACCCAGAGCGCGCCATCGTGCAGGTCAGCGAAACGAGCGGAAACCACGTCCTCGCGGCGCAGCAGCGTGAGCAGCGACAGGTCCATAGCGTTGCGCACCCACTGCGGCGCGGCATCCCAGATTGCGCGGTCGACCTCGATCGACAGACGCTCGCGCTTGCGGCGGTGGGTGAACTTGCGGGTGGCCAGAGCCGGATTGGAGTCGATCCGGCCTTCTTCGACCGCGCAGGCCAGAGTCCAGCCCAACACTAGTCTGAACTGCTGGCGCGCGCTCCGATTCGGTCACTTCGCGAATGAGGGTGGCGTATGCCTTCACTGTCAGTTCTGCAACCGGCGTGGCGCCCAGGCCTGCCTCGATGCGTCGGATGATGGTCTCGTACACTTCCGCCGTCTTCGGTGCCCATTTGCGACCGGGAATATCGTCAGCGCGGAATACCTTGATGGCGTCAGCCATTGTTTCGCCCGGCGTCAGCACGGAAGCCACCAAATCATTCCCCGGCATCAGGAGCGCATTGAGTTTCTCAAGCAAGATCGACCCGGGCCGTGCTGACTGGACGCCTCAAAATCCGGACTCTTCCGAAGACAGGGCGGTTCGAGATCTACGGTACTTCATCTTCCGGCAGGGGGGGGCTGGGAGAGGCCAACATTCCCGACGCAACTTCCGCACCCGATACCATCTTCATCCCCGATTTGAGTGAGGAAATTACTTATCGCCGAGACGTTGCCCTCTTTAAGGATCTCCCCCGCGGGCAATTTCATATGTACGAATGCGGAGGTACGCCTATCGCGCGTATGGCACCGCCCCTGCGCTAGTCAAGCGGAGTAGCTGGTTTGCGGAGCTTCGTCGGAGGCGCGATGTGGCGATCTTGCGGACCACTCTAGATGCCAGCGCGACGTTGACAAGGCATTGACAGTGTTTAAGTTTCAATGCGCCGTCGGCACCAGCCATGTGCCCCTCTATGGACCTGGGGGTAGGAGAGGGGCGCTGGCTGGGCCCCATGTGCTTCCAATTCTGCCCTAGCGGAGAATTGGGCGGAGAGCGCCAATTATGGGGAAATCCCGTAGTGAGATTGCCAGCATTTGCCTGGCCATCTGCCGCGCCAATCTCGGGCCGTTTCAGGCCAAAACCACTTGATACGACTGCGTTTCATTCCTGGCCAAACATGGGCCTGGCAGCGGTACCAAGCGAGTGGACAGCCCCCAGGTGCTTGATTTTGGGATCTGTGGCAATAAATGAGTTCCAGTGGACGGGCAGAATCGCCGTGCTCGCAATCGGCTTTGTCGTTGGTTTCAAATTGGGTTGCGAGCGGGGAAGTTTTGGAAAACGGAAGTTCAACTCTTGAGGGTGAGATCAATGAGAATAAATGGACGTTACGCGATATGTACTGCGATTCTTGTAGCAGGGTTTTTTGCGTTGGGCTCGGCGAGTGCCGCAGTTCAAACCATTACATCTCGATCGTCAACATCTGGCGGTTATACGGGAAACGGTACTGCGACTTCAGCCTCAGTAATCACTTGCACTTCAGCAACCGCAAGCATGGGGACCAATAACGGGTGTGTTATTACAGCGCCAGGCTTCAGTGGCCAGGTCAGGCAGGGACAGTCAATTGGGACCAGTGGCGCGGGGGCCGTGACTCTATCGTGTACGGGGCAATATGACTTCAACTACGGGCGTTTGGATTGCCAAGCGAAAATCGACGATGTTACTTGTATGCCCGAACAGTCGATAAATGCGAATTCAACCGGCGGCGGATCAAAGTCAGGCTTGGCCGCGGTAAAAGGTGCAGCGTTAATAACCTGCACTTCGCTCACTGGTGGGCTGAGTGGCACGGGGCGGTGTTCATTTCAGGGCCCAGGAACGTCAGCCGATTTGATTGCCGGGCAACAGACGGCTTCTACTGGCCCTGGCACCGTAAAGCTCAGTTGCTCGGGTTTGTATTCGGCGACTGGCCCGGGACTGCAGTGCGGGGCTCAAGTTAGCCAGGTTTGTCCGTAGCGGGACGCTGCGCAATTTTGTGGCTATATAGGCCCCGCCAAGTGCGGGGCTTTTCACCACAAGGTGCCGTGTAACCTGCACCCTATCTGCACGTAAGTGACTGACGTATATGAGCCTGTTCGACCATGTTTGGCGGCTGCCCCCCCCCCTTGATTTCCCCTTGAAATCAATACGGCAGGACAGGTCGTCGCCCATACCTGGGGGCAGAGGGTCGTCGGTTCAAATCCGGCCGTCCCGACCAATTACTTGCTTTGGATGAAGGGCTTGCGGCTTACGTCGCGAGCCCTTTTTCATTTGGCTGCCAGGTGTTTGCTGCTTCGGCGATGAGACACCGGTGCTGATTGCTTGCCACGGCGCTTTGGGCCTGCCTGGATGGTGCTCGGTCTGGATGCTATGGAACGCCGATTGGCCGTCTCCGGCCTCCAGTCCATCCGTTGCAGGCAACCCATAGGATGAACCCCAACGCATGAATCACCGGCTCGCTGGGCGCTATGCTCAGGCCAGATCTAGGGCCGTCAGTGCCAGGTCGGGTCCGTGTCCTGCCTGTGTCGGGCTGATGTCGTCACGCAAGGCCGGGAGCGGCGAGATGATGTCGGCGAGCCAAACAACTGATTCAAGGGGTCTTTCATGCACATCAACAGCGCCCGACTTCGCGAGCTCCGCGCTGGTCGGCAATGGTCGCAGGAGCAGTTGGCCAATCTGAGCGGTTTGAACCTGAGGACCATCCAGCGCCTGGAGTCCGGCGCGAAGATCTCGACGGAATCCTTACGGGCACTGGCTGCCGTCTTCGAGGTGCCTGCCGAAAGCCTGTTGGCGGGCAATCCGTCCCCCAGTCAGCCTGCGCTGGAGGCGATGCGCGAAGGCGTGCTTCGTGGCTTGGACTTCACCGGCACAACCCCGCGGGCGGATTTCTGGTGGTTTGCACTGGCTGTTGCGATGGTGCTTGCCTTCGCCCAGCTTTTCGCTGAGGCCAATGGCCAATGGGCGCTGGAGATCACCTTGCTACTGGTGTTGCTGCCCTGGATCGCGGCCTGCACCCGACGCCTGCGTGACGCTGGCTTGAACCCGTGGTGGCAGCTGATCAGTCTGGCGCCAGTAGGTGGCATCCTGGTGCTGCTCTATCTGCTTACATATCCCACCAAGGCGAGGGAGGTGGCCGAGGTGGCTGCGGGTTGAGCGACGGCCGCCGGCAGTTGGGTGATTGCCTTGGTACTGGCGCGCTGTGTACCTATCGGTTATCCGCTATCTTGTTAATCGGATGTTGCAACCCTGAGATCGAGTTGCATCGAAGAGGGGGCGGGCCATCGTGCAACGCGCAATGGAAAATATGTACAACCGGCCCAAGGGGGCTGGTTGCCAGATAGTTAGCCAGGAAAGGAAGCATGCGCATACTTATCGTTGTTGCACTTCTCATCGGCCTCTATATTTTCATACCGTATGTGCTCCAGTTTTCACCAAACAAGTTTTACCTATTGTTCTGCCTGGGCATTTCGCTGGCATCGTTGAGGGCGATTTATCGCTACATCCTGAATCATTGGAAAGAGCGTCCTGAACTCACTCAGACGCTCAAACTCAATGCTTCTCATGTGGCTTTCCAGGCCGTAAGTGCTACAGGCGGACTCTTCATCGTTCTCTGCTTCGCCTTGGGCATGTTGACTACCTCGATCCTAGGGAAGGTCTGATCAAAGCGCTCTGATACTTGGATTTCAGCGTCAAGGCGCCAAGTCGACCTCGATATGATCGATTTTGCGCCGTTTCTGACGCTTTTCGACGGGTTT
>NZ_JBRREH010000003.1:0-89276 GCF_056760175.1 Stenotrophomonas sp. STEN021
CGGCTGAAGCTGTACCGGCAATGCCTCTGCCGAGCATGGCTCGGCACTACACCTGGATTGCTAGGAAAGCCTCTGCCGAGCACGGCTCGGCACTACGGTGAAGCCTGTCCCTGCCGGACGTTACAAGGGCATCAGCTGCGCTGCGGGCGCTTGTAGGCTACGCAGTCCACTTCCACCTTGCAGTCCACCACCATGCGGCTTTCGACGCAGGCGCGGGCAGGCGGGTTTTCGCCGAAGTAGTGCTTGAACACGCCATTGAAAGCGTAGAAATCGCGGGCGTCGTCCAGCCACACGCCGCAGCGCACGACATGCTCGGGGCCGTAGCCGGCCTCGGCGAGGATCGCCAGCACATTGCCGATGACCACATGCGACTGCTCGGTCACGGTGCCGGTCACCAGCTCGCCATCGCGCATCGGTACCTGCCCGGACACGAACAGCCAGCCGTCGGCTTCGACTGCACGCGAGAAGGGCATGTGCTGCTTGCCTTGGCCAACGCCACCTTCGGCGCCATAGCGTTTGATGTCACTCATCGGTATTCCTTTGTATTGGGTACAGCGGTTGTTACTCAGGCTGCCGGTGCAGTCTCGGGACAGACAAAAAGGCCGGCTCGGGCCACGACCTGCTTGCCGTCGTAGCTCAGGCAGCCATTGACCCAGACCGCGCTGATGCCTTCGGCGGCGCGGATCGGGTCGTGGAAACTTGCGGTATCGCGTACCCGTGCCGGGTCGAACAGCACCAGGTCCGCACACCAGCCGGCGCGGACAAAGCCGCGCGCGCCCATCGCGAAGCGCGACGCAGGCAGGCCGGTCATCTTGTGCACGGCGGTATGCAGCGGGAACAACTGCTCGTCGCGGGAATAATGGCCAAGCACGCGCGGGAAGGTGCCCCACAGCCGTGGATGCGGGCGGGGATCACGCGGCAAGCCGTCCGAGCCGATCATGGTCAGCGGATGGGCGAGGATCTGGCGTACGTCGGCCTCATCCATGCCGTGGTAAACCGCGCCGGCCGGTTGCAGGCGGATAGCCGCGTCGATCAATGACACGCCCCAATCGGCAGCGATTGCTGCCAGAAGCCGGCCGCCCTGGCCGGGTTCGGGCTCGGACCAGGTGATCAGGATGTCGAAGGCGTCGGTGACCTGCTTCAGGTCCAGGGTCGAGGCGCTGGCGGCATAGGGGTAGCAGTCACAGGCGACATCCTGGGTGGCCGAGGCGGCGTGCAGGCTGGCCAGTACTTCGCCGCTGCGGCCCCAGTTGTCGATGCCGGCGCACTTGAGGTGTGAGACGCGCACGGCGGCCTGCGGCGCGCGCGCGGCACTGAAAGCCTCTTCCATCGCCTCCAGGATGCCGCCGAACTCGTCGCGCAGGTGGGTGGCATACAAGCCATTGCGCGGCAGCTCCGCGGCCAGTGCATCCACTTCCGAAGACGGTGCGCTGAAGGCGGAGGCATAGGCCAACCCACTGCTCAGCCCCAACGCACCCTGGGCAAGGCTGGCGCGCAGTTGTGCGCGCATCGCGCTGATTTCGTCGGCGCTGGCGGCGCGGTCCAGGCGATCCATATGGTTCTGGCGCAGCGCGGTATGGCCGATCAGTGCAGCTACGTTCACAGCAGGACCAACGAGCTCCACCGCCTTGCGGTAGCTGGCGAAATCCGCATAGCGGAAATCCTCGGCATCGCCGAGCAGGTTCATCGGGTCCGGCACCTGCTCGCGGATCTGCACCGGGCTGGCGCTGATGCCGCAGTTGCCAACCACCACGGTGGTAACGCCCTGCGACAGCTTGCTGAGCATGTCCGGGTTGCGGATCACCTCCAGGTCGTCATGGGTGTGCACGTCGATGAAACCAGGCGCCAGGGCCAGGCCGTGCGCGTCGACCACATTTGCCGCCGGAACGTCACCAAGCTGGCCGACCGCGACGATGTGCCCGGCATTGATGGCTACGTCGCCCTGCACGGCGGGCTGGTCGCTGCCATCGAAGATCAGGGCATTGCGTATCAGGAAATCATGCATGGATCAGTCACCCAGCGGCAGGCGCGAATCGCCGCCACGGTGGCGGTCCAGTGCCAGCTTGATGCGGCGCAGGTGCTCGTGGTTGGCGTTGGCGTCGCTGAGTGCGGTGGTGGTGGCGAGCACGTCAATCGCCAGCATCATCGCGTAGCGCGACGCGGAGGGCTTGAACACGAAATCGGTTTCCTCGATCTGGATCGGCAGCAGCCAGTCGCTGCGTTCGGCCAAGGCGGTACCGGCCTGGGTGATGGCGCCGATGCGGGCGCCATAGGTACGGGCGATATCGGCGGCGGAGACGATCTCCGGGGTGATGCCGCTCACCGACAACACCAGTACCAGGTCTTCCGGGCCTAGCGTTGCGCCGATGATCTTCATCATCAGCGCATCGCTGCAGGCCGAGACCGGGCGGCCGAAGCGCACCAGACGGCTCTGCAGTTCCTGTGCGAACACGGTGGAGCAACCGCCCAGGCCGAAGATGTGGATCATCCGCGCCTTGCACAGCGCGTCGGCCAGGCCCTGCACGACGTCTTCCTTCAGGTTGGCGATGTTGTGGCGCAGGCTTTCCTGGATGTCATCGCAGATCTGCGCGTACAGCGCAGATACCGGTGGCGCGTTCTGCTGCTCCAGGAAGCGCTTGCCGACCGCGCTGGCCGAGGCCAGGCGTGCGCGCAGTTCGCGCACGTGCTCGCAGCCCAATGCCTTGGCGAAACGCGAGATGGCGGCGGCACTGACTTCGGCGCGCTCGGCCAGCTCGCTGACCCCGTACTGCGCGGCGGCATCCACGTCGGCGAGGATGGCTGCGGCAATGCGTGCTTCCACCGGACTGAACTCGTGCTGGCGCTGGCGCAGCTCATAGACGATATCGAACGTATTCTGCGACATGTTCAAAGCACCGTGGACAGGGCCATCACCAGCGACAGGGCGATGACGGAAATAAGGGTTTCGAGTACCGTCCAGGTCTTGAAGGTCTGGGCGACAGTCATGTTGAAGTATTCCTTCACCAGCCAGAAGCCACCGTCATTGACATGTGACAGCACCACCGAGCCGGCACCGGTGGCCAGCACCAGCAATTCCGGGTGGGCATAGCCCATGGCCGCGGCAATCGGCGCGACAATGCCCGAGGCGGTAGTCATCGCCACGGTCGCCGAGCCAGTGGCAATGCGCATCAGGGCGGCCATGGTCCAGCCCATCAACAGCGGCGACAGCTCGAAGCGCTGCGACAGGCCGATGATTTCCGCGGCGACGCCGGTATGCACGAGGATGCCGTTGAGGCCGCCGCCAGCACCCACCAGCAAGGTGATCGCGGCGGTAGGCGCCAGACATTCCTGGGTGAACTTGAGGATCTGCTCACGGCTGAAGCCACGCAGCAGGCCCAGGGTGACGAAGCTCATCAAGGTTGCCAGCAGCAGCGCCACCACCGAATGGCCAATGAAGCGCAGGCCGTGGTTGAGCGACGAGCCGGGTGTTGCGATCTGGTCGGCCCAGCCGCCGAGCAGCATCAGCACTACCGGCAGCAGCAAGGTGGCCAGGGTGATGCCGAAGCTGGGCAGCTGCTCGTCGGGAATGCGGCCATGGCCTTCGTCCAGCAGCGCTGCTTCCATCGGGTTGTGTGCGGGCAGCTTGATCCGTGGAGCGACGAATTTGGCGAACACCGGGCCGGCGACGGCGGCAGTAGGCAAGCCGACCAGCAACGAATAGAACACGGTACGGCCGACATCGGCGCCATAGGCATTGACCGCCAGCATCGCCGCCGGGTGTGGTGGCACCAGGCCGTGCACCACCGACAAGCCGGCCACCATCGGCAGGCCCACCAGCAGCAGCGGCACGCCGGTGCGGCGGGCCACATTGAGCACGATCGGGATCAGCAATACGAAGCCGACCTCGAAGAAGATCGGCAAGCCAACGCAGAAGGCGATCAGCATCATCGCCCAATGCACGTTCCTGGTGCCGAAGCGGGCGATCAGGGTGCGCGCGATGCGCTCGGCGCCGCCGGACTCGGCCATCATCTTGCCGAGCATGGTGCCCAGCGCGACGATCAATGCGATATGCCCAAGCGTCTTGCCCACGCCTTGTTCATAGGCGGGCAGGATCTCCGGCGCCGGCATGCCGGCAAACAGCGCCAGGCCCACCGATACCAAGGTGACACTGATGAAGGGATTGAGTCGGAAGCGGGCGATCAGCACGATCAGTGCAAGGATCGACAATGCGGCGTAGATCAACAGCAGATTACCGTCGGTCATGCGTACAGGCTCGATGGAAGCGGTTAGAACTGCGTGGAAACAGCGCCGACAACGCGGTGCGCGTCATCGACCACCAGCAGGTGGCGCCATTTGTCGAAGGTC
This sequence comes from Stenotrophomonas sp. STEN021, assembly GCF_056760175.1. Lineage (NCBI taxonomy): Bacteria > Pseudomonadati > Pseudomonadota > Gammaproteobacteria > Lysobacterales > Lysobacteraceae > Stenotrophomonas > Stenotrophomonas sp. STEN021. The sequence continues at coordinate 4,345 of NZ_JBRREH010000003.1, forward strand.
AGGCAGGGATGGGAAATGTCGAAACAGAGCATGTCGCCTACCTGCAGTGCATCGTCGGCCTGCAGCTCAAGGAAGGCGTGCTGGTCCATCATCGCGGTGACCTTCCAGTGCGCGGCGGCCGCGCTTGGTGCTGCATCACCGGGGCGATAGTGCAGGGCGGGCACCGGGAAGCCGGCATCGAAGGCGGCATCACGCTTGCCCAGTGCAATGATGGCCTTGCCTGGTTCAGGGCGCGACTGCACGTAAGCCCACAACCGCAGTGCGGGTTGCAGGCTGCTGCCCATGTCGCGAGCGACCGGGTTGCTGGCATGGATGCGTTCGGCGGCCTGCCGGTAGATGCCGACGTCGTGGCTGAGATAGCAGCCCGGGCGCAGCACGATCTGTGCATCGGGGTCATTGGCAAGCGCCGAGAATTCTTCGGCGACCACATCGAACCATGCGGAGCCGGCACCGCTGAGGATGGCGGGCAACTGGTGGAAACCACCGTCGGCGCGGATCGCCTGCCACTGCGCCAGGCTGCGCTGCAACATGGCGCGCACGCCAGGCTCATCACCGGCGACGCCTTCGTAGACTTCCACGCCGACCAGCGCGACCGCACCCGGCCAACGCGCAATTTCGTCCAGCACGGCCTGCGCCTGGGCTTCATCGCGCACGCCGGTACGGCCACCGGCCAGGCCAATCTCCAGCAATACCTTGATCTGCTGCCCGCGCGCGCTGAAGTAGCTGCCCAGTGCGGCCACATTGGCGGCCGAGTCCACCACGCAGGCGAACCAGAAGCCCGGGTCGCGCTGCTGCAGGGAGGCGATCAGCGCGAAGTTGCCCTTGCCGACCAACTGGTTGGCCAACAGTACGCGCTGTACGCCTTCGGCATGGGCAGCAGCCGTTTGTGGCGCTGTGGCCAGGGTGATGCCCCAGGCACCGGCATCGAGCTGCATGCGGAACAGCGCCGGGCTCATGGTGGTCTTGCCGTGCGGCGCCAGCTGGCAGCCATAGGCCTGCGCGAACTGACGCATCCACTGCAGGTTGTGCTGCAGCGCCGGGGCGCTTAGCACCGCGGCGGGCAGGCTGAGCTGCTCTGCCAGGATCGAAGGTGCAGCGGCTGCAATCGACGCGGCTGTCCACGGGCCGCCGCTGGGGAGGCCCTTGCCGACTAGAACTGTTTCGGAATGAAAGTAATTTTCCTGCACGAATCCTGCCTCTTGCCGTGGTCGCCCGGGATTATGGGGGGCTATTGGGGCGAAAGGTGGAGAATACGTGAAAATTATTTTCTTGTGTGCGCTGGTCGGGGCCGGCCGGACTGGGGGCTCAGAAGTGCAGCTGTGCGCGCCCGGCAAGAATCCCGGTGTGGTCCAGCGTCTGCCCGCGCAGTTCATCACGGCGCCGGCTGTCGGTCCAGTCCAACATCAGGCGGAGTCTGCTGGAGGCATACCAGTTCACGCCGAGGGTCCAGGCTTCAGCGCTGACATCGCGCGGCTGCGCTGGCCATTGGCGGCCATTTATACGGTCATAGCGGGCGACAAGTTCCCAGCTGCCGAAGTTGCCTTGGGGGTCCAGCTGCACAAAGCGGCCCCCCTGGGCGTCGTAGGGGCGGGTTTCGCCGGTCAGGAGCCAACTGCCTTGCAGATAGCCGGCCTGGACCTCGCCACGTTGCTGGCCGTCATCGTAGCGGGCACCGCCGTACTCGGCCTGCCACGACCACGGGCCGGAAACGCCGGCGGTTTCGAAGCTGTAGCGGTTCACCGAGACCGCGCGGCCGCTGCGGAACTCCACCAGTGGCAGGCGGCCATTGTCACCATGGTGGCCGGTGGCGCGGGCCTGTGCGCGCAGCGGCAGGGCACCATCGGCACCTGGATGGCTGTGCTGCTCGTGGGCACCGGAGACGCCAACGTGCAGCACATGGCCCGGCTGGCTCCACGGCGCATGACCAACGCGGCCGCCGATGACGTGCCCCTTGGCCTGCCAGACGTCGATGCTTTCCAGACTGAAAACGCTGCCGCTCCAGAAAACGCCCTGGTGATTGCCCTGCACGCCGATACCCAGCCGGTAAGCGGTGCCCAATGACTGCACCAGGAAGCTGCGTTCGATGGTGGGCGTGTGATTGGCGCTGCTGCGGTCGTCCAAGGTATAGAACTGCTTGAACTGGCCCACGGTCAGCTGGGCAGTGCCGATCCTGTGGGTGAGATAGACATCGCGTGCTACCGGGCGATGGCCGGCGAAGTCGGCCTCGAGTTTGTAGCCCACGCTGTGTACTTTGCCGGCAACCCCCAGCCAGGCCGCGCGCAGACCATCGCCGCTGTGCTCGGCTGGGCCGCGCTGGTCGTTGTCGAAATGGGCAAATTCGTAGTACAGGCGGCCACTGGCCTTGACGGAAACGCCGTTGCTGGCAAACGCAGCGGGTACGCCGGCCAGCACCAGCATGGCGGTGGTTGAAGCACGCAGGGGGAAAGCGGCCATCCGTTGCCTCGGCACATTGGGGAGTGCGCGGACGATAGACACGGCTGGTGTGGCCACCAATAGCGATTTGGGACTAGGGCCAGCATGGGTGGGCTGCGCCCGTGCCAAACTGGTGGCATGAGCTTGATCAAGGTGCTTGTCGCCGACGACCACCCGTTGTTCCGCGCTGCCGTGCTGCATGCATTGCGCGAAGGCGGAGCCGTGGGCGAGATGCTGGAAGTGGCCAGTGTGTCAGCCTTGAGCCAGGCGGTTGCCGAGCATGCTGACGTGGATCTGGTTCTGCTCGACCTGACAATGCCTGGCGCGCACGGGTTTTCCTCGTTGGTGTGGCTGCGCGGGGAACGGCCGGAACTGCCGGTGATCATCATTTCCTCCAATGACAATCCAAGGGTAATCCGCCGTGCACAGCAGTTCGGTGCGGTCGGTTTCATTCCCAAGTCCGCGCCGGTGGAATCGATAGGTGCGGCGGTGAGCGCGGTGATGGAGGGCGATACCTGTTTTCCGCCCTTGGCGGCAGTACGCTCCGAGCACGACGCGATGCTGGCTTCGCGGCTGGCGCGGCTGACCCCGCAGCAGATCCGGGTGTTGCTGTGCATGGCCGATGGGCTGCTCAACAAGCAGATCGCGCACGTGCTTGGTTTGGCCGAAAACACAGTGAAGGTGCATGTCACTGCCGTGCTGAAGAAGCTGGAGTGCAATAGTCGCACCCAGGCGGCGGTGTTGTTGAAGACGCTGGAGGCGGAGTGGGAGCCGGCATTGCCCGGCGCAGCACCGTAGTGCCGAGCCATGCTCGGCAGGGGCCACCCAGCACCGTAGTGCCGAGCCATGCTCGGCAAGGGCTTTCCCGGTAATGTCCCAGCCGAGCATGGCTCTGCTCTACAGGTAAGGCCTTACCGTGCGGTGGCGGCGTGGTTGATTCAACTTCCGCGTTGGTAGAGGTATGTCATCAACGAACGCAACGCTGCGGTCCGTGCCTGCTTGGAAACAAAGCCCCAATTGCGGTCGCGCGCGAGCTCGCGCAGTTCCGGGTCCTGCTCGGCAGTGAACAGGATCACGCCGGGCTCGCTACCCCAGCCTTCCACCAGCAGGGGGAGCAGGGCAGGGCCGCTGATATCACCCATGCGTACGTCCAGCAACAACAGGTCGGGCAAATTGTCGGGCCGCGTCGCGGCCTGGGCCGCTTCCGCGCCGCCGGCGAACTCCACCTGGCAGCCCCAACGTTCCAGCAGCAGGCGCGTGGCCAGGCTGATGCGCGGATCATCGTCGATGCACCAGACCCGGCATCCAGCCAGCAGTGAATCTGTTTGTGGTTCCTCCGCCGGTTTGACCGGCAGCGCGCTACAGCCAGGATCGCCGCGCGCCAGGGTGATCGAGAACACACTGCCACGTCCTGGCGTGGAGCGCAGGCCGATGCGGTGGTCGAGCAGGTGGGCGATGCGATCGACGATGGCCAGCCCAAGGCCGGCGCCGGGTTCCTCGCCGGCACCATTGTCGAGCCGACGGAACTCCTCGAATATTTCGCGCTGGCGCGCTTCTGGAATGCCGGTGCCGGTGTCGTGTACTTCGATGCGCAGTTGTTGGCCGTCGCGGCGGCAGCCGATGACGATGCGTCCGCTGCGGGTGTAGCGCACGGCATTGGACACCAGGTTCTGCAGGATCCGTCGCAGCAGGGCCTCATCGCTGCGCACCACTGCGGTGGTGGTGACATGGCTTACCCGCAGGCCGCGCGCATTGGCGAGGATGCCGAACTCGACACTCAATGCTTCCAGCAGTGGCTCCAGCGCGAAGTCACGCACCCGCTGCTCGAGCGTGCCGGATTCGAGCCGGGAGATGTCGAGCAGACTGTTCAGGATGCCGTCCTGCGCGGCCAGTGCATTGTCGACGTTGTCGGCGATATCGCGACTGGTGGTGTCCGTCAGGCGGCTGCGCAGCGTGGACAGAAACATGCGTGCGGCATTCAAGGGTTGCAACAGATCATGCACGGCTGCTGCCACCCATCGCGTCTTGGCCTGGTTGGCCTCCTCGGCATCACGCTTGGCATCGGCCAGGTCGCGGGTGCGCTCGCGGACCCGCGCACTCAGTGTGTCGGCCAATGAGCGCAGGTCGCGTGCGGCCTTGCGATAGCGGGTGATGTCGGTATAGCTGGTGACAAAGCCGCCGCCCGGCAAGGGGTTGCCGCGGATCTCGATGACATTGCCATCGGCGGTCTCGCGTTCATGCATGTGCGCGGTGGCCGAGCGCAGGTGATTGAGTCGACGTTCGATTGCTGCCTCCACCGGGCCGGGACCGAGCAGGCCGCGGCGTGCGTTGTAATGGAAGATATCGGCAATTGGACGGCCTACCTGGACCAAACCGGGCGGGAACCGGAACAGCTCGATGTAGCGCCGGTTCCAGGCCACCAGATTGAGTTGGGCATCGACCACGCAGACGCCCTGTGGCAGGTGTTGCAGGCTGGCACTTTCGCCGTGGTCGGTGACATGGGCCGCATGTACGACGCCATCCTGGGCGGTGCGTAGTTCCTGCGCATGCAGCTCGACCAACTGTTCAAGTTCGCGACGGCTGCGCTCGCGCAGGCGCGCCAGTCGTTGCCGTTGCCACAGACCGTAGCCCAGCAGCAGCAAGGCGATGATGCTGGTCATCACAATGCCGGCGAAAGTGCGCGCGCTGTTGCGGCTGCTGGCGGTGCTGCGCAGCAGGTGCAGGGTCCATTGCTGTGCTGGTAAGGGCTGCGAAACCCAGATCGCATCATCGCCATCGGCGAGTTGCACCTGCTGCTGGTTGGGCCCGAGGCGTGCGCCCGGCCAGTACTGCAACTGCCGTTGCGGCAAGGGTGCGTATTGGCGGCTGCGCAGCAGTTCTTCGCGCACAGCGTCGTCCAGGGCATGCAGGGTCAGGTAGCGCCAGGGACGATGGCTTGAGAGAAAGATCACACCGTTGCTGTCGCTGACGAAGACCGTATCGGAGGTGTCTGCCCAGGTCTGCTCCAGCGGCCGCAGAACGACCTTGACCACCATCACGCCGACCGGTTCACCGTGTTCATCGCGCACCGCTTCCGACAGGAAATAGCCCGGCATGGCGGTGGTCACGCCCTCGGCATAGAAAGTGCCGCTGCCTTCGTGCATCGCCTGGCGAAAATAAGGGCGGAACCGGTAGTCATTGCCGACGTTGTTGCTGCGTGGCATACGCCAGTTGCTGGCGGCGACCGCCACGCCGTTACGGTCGAGCAGGGTCAGGGTCGAGGTGGCAGCCGCACCGTTGATGCGTTCGAGCTTGCGGTTGATGCGTTCGCGCTCGGCGCCGTCCATGCTTGCGCGGGCCAGCGCGCTGCGCACATCCGGATCCAGCGCCAGCACTGCCGGTAGTACCCGGTGGCGTTCGATCAGGGCCTGCATGGCCTCGCCATGCAGGCGCAGTTGGGTGGCCGCGCGCGCGGCGTCACTGGCCAGGCTGCTGCGCTCGAACTGGCGTAGCGCCACCAGGCTGATCGCGGCAATCACGAATGTGGCTATCAGTGGCAGCAGCCAGCGCCTCCGGCGCCGATGGGAGGGAAAGAACGGCATGGCTGCGATGGTCTGGCAGGGCTGCTGCGCGGACCATAGGTCTTGTCCTGATATTGCCGGGCGTGCCCCGGATTCGTTGAATCGGTCTCGTTTGTGCGCTGGCAGTAACACCAATGCGTTATCGGCGGCGCGCGGTTTGGCGCGTAAAAACCCTCGGTAGTGATATCGAGGTGTTTCCGCCATGCATGCCCCTTCCGTCTCTGTTGCCAGTCCGGCCGCGCTCCGCTTGCCCCTCTACCGTCAGCTTTATGTCCAGGTGCTGGTGGCAATCACGCTGGGCGTGCTGTTGGGGCATTTGGAACCGGTGTTTGCCGAACAGCTCAAGCCGCTGGGCGATGCCTTCATCAAACTGGTGAAGATGATCATCGCCCCAGTGATCTTCCTGACCATCGTCACCGGCATCGCCGGCATGACCCACCTGCGTAGCGTTGGCCGGGTATTTGCAAAGGCGATGGCGTACTTCATGTTCTTCTCCACGCTGGCGCTGGTGGTCGGCATGGTGGTGGCGCATGTGGTGCAGCCCGGCGCTGGCATGAACATCAATCCTGCCGACCTGGATCAGAGCGCGGTGCAGGGCTATGTGGCGCGGTCGCATGAGCTGAGCCTGGTGGGCTTTGCACTGGATATCATCCCCAAGACCCTGCTCAGCCCTTTCGTTGGCGACAACATCCTGCAGGTGCTGTTCGTCGCGGTGCTGTTTGGTATTGCCTTGGCTTCGGTCGGCGAAAAAGGGCGGCCGGTGCTGGGCTTGCTGGAGGCGCTGACGAGCCCGGTGTTCAAGCTTGTACACCTGCTGATGCGGGCTGCGCCGATCGGTGCGTTTGGCGCCATCGCTTTCACCATTGGCAAGTACGGTATCGCCTCGCTGGTCAATCTGGCCTGGTTGGTGGGCGCGTTCTACCTGACCTCGTTGCTGTTCGTGGTGGTGATCCTAGGTGCGGTGGCGCGTTTGTGCGGGTTCTCGGTGTTCAAGCTTGCCCGCTATCTCAAGGCCGAGCTGCTGCTGGTGCTGGGCACCTCCTCGTCCGAGTCGGCACTGCCGTCGCTGATGGAAAAGATGGAAAAGGCCGGCTGCAGCAAGTCGGTGGTGGGTCTGGTGGTGCCCACGGGTTACTCATTCAATCTGGATGGCACCAATATCTACATGACGCTGGCGGCCTTGTTCATTGCCCAAGCCACCAATACCGAGTTGAGCCTGGGCCACCAGATCGCGCTGCTGCTGGTGGCGATGCTCAGCTCCAAGGGCGCTGCGGGGGTTACCGGCGCGGGATTCATCACCCTGGCGGCTACCTTGGCGGTGGTGCCGGAGGTTCCAGTGGCCGGCATGGCATTGATCCTGGGAGTGGACCGTTTCATGAGTGAATGCCGCTCGTTGACCAATTTCATTGGCAATGCGGTGGCGACCGTGGTGGTTTCGCGTTGGGAGGGCGCGCTGGATCAGCGCCGCCTGCGGCTGGTGCTCGATGGCATGGAGCCGCCGGAACTACCACCGTCAGCGCCAGTCAAGGCCTGAGGTTTACCTGTGTGTGCGTTTTTTTCGCGGGGCTTGCCACCGAGCAGGCGGCCCCGCGACTTTTTTGCGTCCCGAGCTTGTCATCCTCGGGGCTGAAACTGATACGCACGCAGTGCCGTGGACAGGCCCGAATTGTGCGGTTGCAGCATGAATGCGACAGCGTAGCGACAGGTCCAGCTGCCTTAACGGCGTTATCATCTCCCGTCCTTCTTGCCCATTAGCGCCCACAACTCGATGTCCAACGAAGATTTCAAGCAGGCCGCCCTCGAATACCACCGGATGTCGCCGCCCGGCAAGATCAAGGTGGTGGCAACCAAGCCCATGTTGACCCAGCGCGATTTGTCGCTGGCATATTCGCCGGGTGTGGCACATGCCTGCGAAGCGATCATGGCCGACCCGGCCATGGCCAGCGAGATGACCGCACGCGGCAACCTGGTCGGTGTGATCACCAACGGCACCGCGGTGCTGGGCCTGGGCAATATCGGCCCGCTGGCCGGCAAGCCGGTGATGGAAGGCAAGGGTGTGCTGTTCCAGAAGTTCGCCGGCATCGATGTGTTCGACATCGAAGTCAACGAAAACGACCCCGACAAGCTGGTCGAGATCATCGCCTCGCTGGAGCCGACCTTCGGCGGCATCAATCTGGAAGACATCAAGGCACCGGAGTGCTTCGTCGTCGAGCGCAAGCTGCGCGAGCGGATGAATATCCCGGTGTTCCATGACGACCAGCACGGCACCGCGATCATCGTCGGTGCGGCCGTGCTTAATGCCATGGTGATCACCGGCAAGAAGATCGAGGAGGTCAAGCTGGCCACCACCGGCATGGGCGCGGCGGGTATTTCCTGCGTCAACATGCTGGTTTCGTTGGGGTTGAAGCCGGAAAACATCCTGGCCTATGACCGCGATGGGGTTATCCACACTGGCCGTACCGACCTGGACCCGGAAAAGGCACGCTACGCCCGCGATACCGACAAGCGCACGCTGGCCGAGATCGTCGACGGCGCGGACATCTTCCTGGGCCTGTCGGCTGGCGGCATCCTGAGCAAGGACATGGTCGCCAGCATGGCGCGTGACCCGGTGATCTTCGCCCTGGCCAATCCCTATCCGGAAATCCTGCCGGAGGACGCCAATTCGGTGCGTTCGGACATCATCATGGGTACCGGCCGTTCGGACTACCCCAACCAGGTCAACAACGCGCTGTGCTTCCCGTACCTGTTCCGCGGCGCGCTGGACGTGGGTGCGACCACCATCAACGAAGAAATGAAGGTCGCCTGCGTGCGCGCGATTGCCGCGCTGGCCCGCAAGGAGGCCTCCGACCTGGGCGCTGCCTATGGTGGCGAGGTGCCCAGCTTCGGCCGTGACTATGTGATCCCGCGCCCGTTCGACCGCCGTCTGCTGGTCGAGTTGTCGGCTGCCGTGGCGCAGGCCGCGATGGATTCGGGCGTTGCTACCCGTCCAATCGCCGACATGGCTGCCTACCGCGACAAGCTGGCCCAGTTCGTCTACCGCACCAGCTTGTTCATGAAGCCGGTCTATGACCGTGCGCGTTCTGACAAGCAGCGCGTGGTCTACGCCGAGGGCGAAGAGGAAGTGGTGCTGCAGGCGGTGCAGAACGTGATCGACGAAGGCGTCGCCTTCCCGATCCTGATCGGTCGCCCGGAGGTGATCGAGGCCCGCATCGAGCGGCTGGCGCTGCGCATGCGGGCCGGCGTCGATTTCGAAATCACCAACATCAACGACGACCCGCGCTTCAACGAGTACTGGCAGTACTACCACGAGATGACTGGCCGCAAGGGTGTCACCGTGGCCGCGGCGAAGAACCTGATGCGCTCGCGTCCGACCCTGATCGCCGCGGTGATGGTTGCCCGTGGTGAGGCCGATGCGATGCTGTCCGGCCTGGTTGGTCGCTTCCACAAGAAGCTTGGCTATGTACGCAGCGTGATCCCGTTGGAGCCCAAGGTCAGCTCGACCTCGGCGATGACCGGTGTGATCAACAACCAGGGCGTGTTCTTCTTCGTCGATACGCACGTGCAGGAAGATCCCAGCGTCGAGCAGATCGTCGAATCCACGCTGCAGGCGGCGTTCCGCATGAAGCTGTTCGGCATCGAGCCGAAGATTGCGCTGCTGTCGCACTCCAACTTCGGCAGCCACGACTCCAAGGACGCATTGAAGATGCGCCAGGTGCGTGAGGCGCTGCTCAAGCGCAACCCGCGCTTGAACGTGGATGGTGAGATGCAGGGCGATACCGCCTGGGATGAGGCGCTGCGCGACAAGCTGTTGCCCAACAGCACGCTCAAGGGCCGTGCCAACCTGTTCGTGTTGCCCAACCTGGAAGCAGCCAACATCGCCTACAACCTGGTGCGCGTGTTCACCAATGGCGTGGCGATTGGTCCGATCCTGATGGGTATGACCAAGCCGGTGCACATCCTCACCAGCAGCGCCAGCTCGCGCCGTGTGCTGAACATGACCGCGATTGCCGCGGTCGATGCGCAGATCCGCAAGCAGATGGAAGTCGATCGCGCGGGTTGATTGCCAACTCGCAGTGGTCAAAGCAGAGCCGGCCTTGTGCCGGCTTTTCTTTTGCGGGTGAGCGAGGTTGCCGATCTCTTGTGGGAGCGGCGTCAGCCGCGAAGCAGGTGGCTCATCAGATCGAAAAATCGCCTGGTACTTCAGCCACGCCAGCTTCGCGGTTTACACCGCTCCCACAAGCGTTGGCATATGTTTCGGACAGGCGGCACCGATTGAACCCTCGGTCGCCGCCGAACATCACAACTGGGGAATCTTCTGCGCCTCCACTATCTGCAGCACCAGTTTGCGGGTGGCGGCGCGGCAGGAGCGATAGGCCAGCAACAGCCTCCGTTCCGATGGATCGTCCACCAGCTCTGCATTCTCGCTGGGCATCGCAGCAGAGATCGCATCCAGTTCACCTCGCCCGGTCGCCAACCATTCAAACGAAACATCCGTCACCAGGGCAATGGTGATCAAACGCATCGTGCTGGGCGATATGCCCGTCGGGCTTTCCCAGTTTCCCACCGCGCTGCGGCTTACCTTCAGTTGGCCTGCCAACTCCGCCTGCGTCATCTTCATCTTTCTCCGCGCCTTGCGGATGCGGATTCCCAGATGGTCATGCATAAATTTCTCCTCGAGCGTTGACCATGAGAGCCGACTAAAAGCCTAAGCCATTGCGAGCTGGCGCAGTCGGCAAAGACTTATTGTCAATGTTCATTACGCCCGTGGATTGTCGGAACGAAACTCGTCATTGATATTGACGACTTTTGCCAATGTAAATTGCACCCGCTGTTCGCGGTGTTTGATGTCGCTACGCTGGGTTGAAAGATGTGTTTGTCGTTGAATGGGCATTGGTAATGCGCCGACAAACTGATGAGTTTTTTTCTTAAGTGTTGAATCAGTGGTGCAAGCGTGGTGCAAACCGGATCGAGTGAAAAACTGCAACCCACCGATCAGCGCTGGGGGTCATGGATGAAGTTCAAACGGCCTGCAAAACTGTATGCATATTCCACGGGTACATTCCTGTTGTTTATGGTTGTGGCGATTTTGTTTGGCCTTGGCGGTGGCGGTGAGCCCGCAGTCGTCGGCAGGCTGGTGCCGGTACAGGGAATGGCGACGGTGGTGGCACCAGTGGGCGGGGTTGTGCGTTGGCTGGATGCGGATGACGGCAAGCGGGTCGTCGAGGGCGATACCTTGGCCTTGGTGGCCACACCGCGAACCATGCCTGAGCATGGCGACGCCAACCTGGCGCTGGAGCATGGTCTGCAGCAGAAGGAAGACAGCATCCTGCTGGCACGCGATGCGCTCAAGGAGCAGCTGGCAGCGCAGGCGTCAGGCTTGCACGAGCAGATGCAGGCTGCGCGCGCCGAGGCGCAGCAGATTGCGCTGGAGATCGCCACCCGGCGTGAGCAGATACGGGCCGCTGGCGACGTACTGACACGGCGGCGCGGGATTGAAATGGCGTCTGCCGCGGGTCTTGCCGCGGCAGAACAGCAGGAAGCGCTGGTGCTCGAATACACCGTGCAACTGTTGTCGCTGCGCCGGCAGCAGGCAGCGACGCAGCGCGTGGTCGCACAATTGAAACAGGCAATCCAGGAGCTGCCAGGGCGGCAGAAAGCCAACGATGCCGCCTATGCGGAGCATCTGGCACAGCTGCGCCTGGATCAGCTTGAGAACGAAGCCAGTGCTGCGTTACTGGTGAAAGCGCCGGTGGATGGTGTGGTGGTTGCACGGATGGTCAAACCCGGGCAATCGGTGCAGTTTGGCCAGCCCTTGCTCAGCGTACTGCCGGGCGATGGTCGGCTGGAGGCCGAGCTGATGGTGCCGGGGCGCGCGATCGGGGCGATGGCGCCGGGTGACCGGGTGGTATTGCGCTATCAGGCGTTTCCGCATCAGAAGTTCGGTGCGCAGCATGGCACCATTTCGCATATCGGCCGCACGGCGGTGGATAGTGAAGAGGCCAGCTTTGCCGCGGAATTGCCAACGGTGAAGGAGGCTTTCTATCGGGTTACCGTCGAGCTGGCCAGCCAGGCGATTGTGGCCCATGGTCGCCTGGAGCCACTCAAGCCCGGCATGATGCTGGACGCGCAGATCACCGGGGGGCGGGAGCCGCTGAGTGATCGTTTGCTGCAGCCCATGTATTCGTTCGGGGGCTGGTTGGGCGGGCGTTGATGGCTGGTGATTGCTGCAATGGAAGGATCGCCTCAATTGCATGCCAGCAGATGCTGGGCTGGCTGCTCTGGCGCCCCAGGCTTGTCAGCTTTTGCGATGATCTGCGTTGGTGTCTGGCCGCACCCGACGTGACACCGGGGGTGCCGTGCACATGGATTTTTGCATTGATCGAATACCAATGGGGACTGGATTCCGATGATGAAACTTTCGTGTTGTGGCTTGGCGTTGGCGCTTTCGTTGGCATTGATGCCGCCGGCGCAGGCAAAATCGGCCATGGTCACGGTGCCTGCCAGTGTGCAGGCCGGCCCCTGCGTCGAGGGTGTGTGTGAGTACCGCTTGCAGAATGGTCTGCGCGTGCTGCTGTTTGCCGATGCCAGCAAGCCCACCGTTACCGTCAATCTGGTCTATGGTGTGGGCTCGCTGCATGAGAACTACGGCGAGACCGGCATGGCGCATCTGCTTGAGCACCTGATGTTCAAGGGCACGCCCAAGCACCCGGATATCCCTGCTGAAATGCAGCAGCGCGGGGTCAGCAAGAACGCGACCACCTCGCTGGATCGCACAAACTACTTCGCCTCGTTCCCGGCCAATGATGAGACCCTGGACTGGTTGCTGGGGCTGGAAGCCGACCGCATGCTCAACGCCAAGGTGGCCAAGGCCGACCTGGACAGCGAGATGACGGTGGTCCGCAATGAGATGGAAGCCGGCGACAACAGCCCGATCGGCGTGCTGATGAAGCGCATGCGCTCGGTGGCCTTTGATTGGCACAACTACGCCAACATGCCCATCGGCGCGCGCTCGGATGTGGAAAACGTACCGATCGAGAACCTGCAGGCGTTCTATCGCACCTGGTATCAGCCGGACAATGCCTTGCTGATCGTCGCTGGTCGCATCGACAGTGAGCAGGTGCTGGCGCGGGTTGCCGCGCATTTCGCGCCACTGAAGAAGCCAGTTCGGATCCTGCCTGGCTTTCATACCGTGGAACCGGTACAGGACGGTGAGCGCGAAGTCAGCGTGCGTCGCAGCAGCGATCTGTCCTTGATTGCCGCCAGCTACCACGTGCCAGCACTGGCGCAGGCCGATAGCGCGCCGTTGGCAGTACTGGGCAATGTATTGGGGGACAACCCCAACGGCCGCCTGTACAAGGCGCTGATGGAGACCAGGTTGGCCGCCTATGCCGGTGCCAGCAGCGAGACCCTGCATGATCCTGGCTTGTTTACGCTGGTATCGGTGTTGCCCAGGGAAGGCGATCCGGACAAGGTGCAGGCCGAGTTGTTGAAGCAGGCGGAAGCCATCGCCGCAGCGCCGATCACCGATGTGGAAGTGGCTGCTGCCAGGCAGCGTCTCGGCAACGCCATCGATAAACGTGCCAGCGACGTCAATGCGATGGCGATGGCCTTGTCCGAATACCAGGCTGCCGGCGACTGGCGCTTGCTGTTCGTGCAGCGCGATGCAATCGAGGGTGTGACCGCGGCTGATGTGAACCGGGTTGCGGCGGCCTACCTGAAGCCGCAGAACCGTACCTTGGGTCGCTTCGTCCCCACCGCCGCGCCGGACCGTGCGGTGATTCCCGCAGCGCCGCCAATTGCAAGCCTGGTGGATGGCTACAAGGGTCGAGCCGCGGCCAGCGCGGGTGAAGCGTTTGATCCCAGCGTTGAAAACATCGCCGCGCGTACCGAGAGTTTTGTCATCGGCGATGGTCTGCGGGTTTCCTTGCTGCCCAAGCGCAATCGCGGGCAGACGGTGACTTTGAATGCCAGCTTCCGCTTCGGCGACGAGCAGGCCATTAGCGGGCGCAGCGAGGCCGGCAGCTGGGTTGGGCCGATGCTGATGGCGGGTAGCAAGAGTCTGGATCGCGGCCAGATCGCGGCCCGGTTTGATGCGCTCAACACCCAGGCGCAGGTGAGTGGCGGCATGCAAGGTGCCAGCATCGGCCTCAACGGCAAGCGCGAAACCTTGGCCGAGGCCCTGCGGCTGGCGGCCGATGTGCTGCGCCACCCGGCATTCCCGCAGGCTGAGTTCGAGCAGTTGCGGCTGCAGGCGCTCACCGCGCTGGAGTTCCAGCGCAGGGAGCCGGGAATGCTGGCGTCGATGGCGTTGAATGCGTATTTCGATCCATGGCCGGTTGGGCATCCGCTGCACGTGCAATCGGTCGATGAGTCGCTGGCCCGGTTGAAGGCGCTCAAGCTGGACGAGGTGCGTGCCTATCACCGCGACTTCTACGGCACTGCCGTGGGTGAGATCGCGGTGGTGGGAGATTTCGATCCGGTGGCGTTGAAGGCCGAGTTGCAGGCCTTGTTCGCCGATTGGAAATCGCCCAAGGCCTATGCGCCGATCAGCACCCACTATCGGGATGTGGCTGCAACACATGAGCGCTTCGCCACCCCGGACAAGCCCAATGCAGTGCTGCTGGCACGGCAGAACATCTCCATCAATCTGGCCGATGCGGATTTCCCCGCGCTGAACATCGCTGTCGCCATCCTCGGCGGCGATCCGCTCAAGGCACGCCTGGCCGAGCGTATCCGCCAGAAGGAGGGCTTGAGCTACAACGTCGGTGCTGGGCTCAGTGCCGACGAAAGCCGCGTAGGCCGCGATGACAATGGCAGCCTGGGCATCCAGGCGATCGCGGCGCCGGAAAACATGGGCAAGCTGGAGGCCGCGCTGCGTGAGGAACTGGGCCGCCTGGTCGCTGACGGCATCAGCGTGGAGGAGCTGCGTAGCGCAGTAGCCGAAAAGAAGGTGGCACGTGAGCAGTCACGGGCGGCCGATGCTGCCATCGCCGGGCTGTTGAGTGATCACTTGTACTACGGCCGCGACATGAGGTTTGAAGCGCAGCGTGATGCCGAGTACCAGGCACTGACGGTAGAGCAGGTCAACGCTGCCATCCGCAAACACCTCAAGCCGGAGCGGCTGAGCGTATTTGTCGCCGGTGACTTCAAGTAACGGTGACCTCAAGCAGGCAGGCAGCGGGGCAGTCGGCGGCTGTTCCGTTGCAATGCCACGCAGGGTTGCCAGTGGGGTGCCGTGGTCGTAGTCACTGCCGGGATCGCTGCCCACTCACGCTGGGCCGGCCGCTGCAGCAGGGCAGGATAGGGCGGCACTGTCCCGGTCGCGGCCGGGACAATGCCGGGTTTTCGCCACCCGCGCTGCGTTGAAGCGGCCGCTTGGGCCCGGCACTGCTAGAATTGCGCGAACCTGGTTTTTTTGTGAATGACGCCATGAGCCATACCGCCACCGCGCCCGCCAACGCCGAGAAGCGTTACACCGTGCACCGCGCCGATCTGCCGCTGAGCTGCCCGACGCCGGAAATGGCGCTGTGGAACTCGCACCCGCGGGTCTACCTGCCGATCGAGAACGAACCCAATGGCGAGGCTGCCTGCCCGTATTGCGGTTCGGTATTCGTACTGGCCGACTGATCGCTGACCGATGCGCCGTTTGACGGTGGTGCAGTTGCTGCCGGCGCTGCATTCCGGCGGCGTCGAGCGCTCAACGTTGGAAATAGCTGCGGCACTGGTGGCTGCCGGTCACCGGGCCATTGTCGTGTCCGCCGGTGGGCGCCTGCTGCAACCGCTGTTGGACAGCGGTGCCGAACACCTGACCCTGGATATCGGCCGCAAGTCGCTGCTGACCCTGCGTCACGTGGCCTCGCTGCGACGCCTGTTCAGCGAAACCGGCGCCGACATCGTGCACGCCCGTTCGCGCCTGCCAGCCTGGCTGGGCTGGTATGCGCTGCGCGGCATGCCTGCGAGCCAGCGTCCGCGCTGGATGACCACCATGCACGGGCTGAACTCGCCTGGCCGCTACAGCGGCATCATGGCCAGCGGCGAGCGGGTGATCTGCGTCTCGCAGACCGTGCGTGACTACCTGCTTGAACATTACCGGCAGACCGATCCGACCAGGCTGCGGGTCATACCGCGCGGTGTGGATGTGGTCCAGTTCCCGCGCGTGGAGCGCAGCGACCGCAGGCCGCGTCTGGCCGTGGCCGCGCAGCATCCGCAACTGGGCGCGCAGCTGCCGTTGTTGTTGTTGCCCGGGCGTGGCACCCGCCTCAAGGGGCATGTGCATGCCTTGCAGCTGCTGGCGGCGTTGCAGCGCGAAGGGCAACCGGCAATGTTGTGGATGCCAGGCGTCCGCGAGCCTGGCCGCGAGGCCTATGTACGCGAGCTGGAGCAGTTGGCGCAGACACTGGGTGTAGCCGATCATGTCGTGCTGAGCGAACCCACCGTCCGCATTGCCGAGGCCTATGCGGCCAGCGATCTGGTGCTGCAGCTGTCGGACAAGCCGGAAGCGTTCGGTCGCACCGTGCTGGAGGCGCTGTCGGTGGGTCGTCCGGTAGTTGGATGGAACCATGGCGGGGTGGGCGAACTGCTCAACCAGCTACAGCCTTCCGGCGCGGTCGCGCGGGGTGACCTGCAGCAGTTGACGCAAAGCGTGTTGCAGCTGCTGCACAGCCCGCCGTCGCTTCCGCGAAAAATTCCCTATACGTTGCAGGCCATGCAGCGTGCGACCCTGGATGTCTATGCAGAACTCGGTAGCTGATCGGCCTCATGCGGTGATGTCACGGCAGGCGGGCTGGTGGGCGCCGATCTGGGTCATCGCCTATGTCGCCCTGTTGCCGTTGCCGGGCATTGCCGAGTCGGTACTGGCGCTGGGTGCCTTGTTTACCGTGCTGCGCCTGTTGTTGCTGCGGCTGAAAGCAGGCGACGGTATCCGCAGCCTGTTGGGCGTGCCGGCCTTGGCGCTGACCAGCGTGCTGTTCTGTGCGTACTGGTTGCCGCAGCTCGGCTCGGCGGTAGGTGCGGAGGACCCGGGCAGAGTCTGGGGCAAGGTCGCCAGTGGGCTGCGCTATCTGCCCTTCATGTGGCTGGTGGCGATAGCGGTGGGTACCAGCCAGCGCCGCCGCACCACCTTTACCGGCCTGGCGGTGGTCACCGGGCTGTGGACGCTCGATGCACTGCTGCAGGCGGGTATTGGAACCAGTCCCTTGTTCTGGAGTCTGGACCAGCTCAAATGGCTGAGCAGTGGGCACGGCCTGTGCACCGTGCAGGAAGTTGCCGCGGCTGATCGCCTGCCCGGTGTCTTCGGGCCCTGCAATCTGAAATTCGGCCAGGTGCTGGCCAGCCTGTCGCCGTTCCTGCTGTTTCTTGTCGGCGCACGCTTTGGACGTTGGGGCTGGTTGGCGAGCGCCGCCGCGGTTGGCGTGGTGCTGGTGCTTGCTGGTTCACGTGCTTCGCTGATCACCTATGCGCTGGTCCTGCTGATTTCCGGTTGGCGCCTGCTGGGGGCCAGGTGGCTGCTGTTGGTGATGCTGGCCGGTGTTGTCGGCATGGGCGCATTGGCGGCGGGCTCAGCACAGGTGCGTGAGCGTTTTGCGCGTACCGCGATGGCGTTCAGTGGTGGTGCCGGCGGGGTCAACGAGGCGCTGTCAGGACGTAGCCAGATCTGGTCGGCTGCGCTGTGCATGGTGCGCGAGCACCCGGTCAATGGTGTCGGCGCGCGCGGTTTCCGCGACGCCTATCCGGGCTGCAATCCAAGCCCGGAGCAACATCCGGTGTGGGGCGAGGGTCCGGCCCTGCACGCCCACCAGATCGTGCTGGAGATCCTTGCCGAGACCGGTGTGCTTGGCCTGTTGCTGTGGATTGCCGGCGCGGCGATGGCGCTGCGTGCCTGGATCTACTCCGGGCCACAGGCGCGTGATCGGGCGCGTCCGGCGGCGCTGGCCTTGGCGGTGACGGTATTTCCGCTCAATACCCACCTGGCATTCTATTCCGCCTTCTGGGGCGGGCTGACGGTAGTACTGGCGGCGCTGTATGCCGGCGCCTTGCTGGCCGAGCCGGACAAGCCTGGCAACTGAGACGGCAGCCGCTTCAGTCGTAGAAGTGACTGCGGCCTTCGGGCTGGCGCTTGAAGCGGCGGTGGATCCACAGGTACTGCGAAGGTGCTTCGCGCACCATCTGTTCGATGGCCGCGTTGACCTGGGCGGTATCTGCAACCGCATCGTCGGTGGGGAAGTCGGGCAGGGGCGGTGCGATTTTCAGCACATAGCCGCTGCCTTCACGTCGATGGAAAAACGGCACGACGGCGCAGCCGGTCATCCGCGCGAACTGATGGGTGGCGGTGATGGTGGAGGCCTGCATGCCAAAGAACGGCACAAATACCGAATCCTTGCCACGCATGTCCTGGTCCGGCGCGTACCAGAGGAAGCCGCCCTTCTTCAGATGTCGCACGGTGGCGCGGATGTCTTCATTGGCGAACATCGCGCAGGCGTAGTTCAGGCGCCCGCTTTTGACCGCCCATTCCATCACCGGGTTGCGGTACTTGCGGTACATGCCGGCCAGTGGCACGTGATCGCAGAGCAGGCGGCCGCACATCTCCAGGGTCATGAAATGGCCTGACACCAGCAGCACACCGCGGCCTTCGGCCTGCAGTGCCTTGAGATGCTCCAGCCCTTCCCATTGCACCTGCGGGCGGATGACGTCGATCTTGCCCCACCACGCACGGGCAAATTCGAACACCCCCACGCCGAGTGCGTCGAAGCTGTCGCGTAGCAGGCGTTGCCGCCAGGCCTCGTCTTTCTCCGGGAAGCACAGTTTGAGGTTGACCTCGGCGGCATGACGGCGGCTGCGGGCCAGGTGCAGGGCCAGCCAGCCAATGCCGCGGCCCAGAGCGCGTTGCAGCGTCCATGGCAGGCGCGCGGCGATGAAGGCGATGCCAAGCCAGGCAAAGGTGGGCCAATGACGTGGCTGCAGCAGCGACGGCCGGGTGGCGGTGGAGGGTGAATCGGACATGGGTCGATTCTAAGCCACGGGGATGACGGCTGGAGCACGGCAAGGTTTGCTGGAGTGGGTGGCCGGTGCAGGGTGCCTTGGGGAGAAGGCTGAAGACAACAGCACCCCTCCTCAACCCTCCCCTGCGCTGCGCGCAAGGGAGGAGGCCAAGCGACGGTAGTGCGGCAGCGCTTCGTCTCACGCAGTTCCGTTGTTCTCCCGTATCCTTCGCCGATGCGTAAGGATCCAGTCGAATTTCTGCTGCGCGGCATTTATTCCGTCGTGCTCTATCTGTTGCTGCCCATCACCGTGTACCACCTGGTGTGGCGCGGGTTCCGCGTGCGCGAGTATTTCCGCCGCTGGGACGAGCGTTATGCCTCCTATCCGGAGAGTGGTGGTCAGCCACGGGTGTGGTTGCATGCGGTGTCGGTGGGCGAGGTCAATGCGGCGGCGCCGCTGGTCAATGCCCTGCGTGCGCAGCGGCCGGACATCCGTTGGATCATCACTACCATCACCCCGACCGGTTCGCAGCGTGTGCGCGCGCTGTGGGGCGATGCGGTCGATCATGTCTATCTGCCGTATGACGTGCCCGGCAGCGTCAGTCGCTTTCTGGGCCACTTCCAGCCCAGCCTGGCGCTGATCCTGGAGACCGAGTTGTGGCCGAACATGTTGTTCGGTTGCCGTGATCGCGGGATTCCGGTGTACATCCTCAATGCGCGCCTGTCGGCACGTTCGCTGAAGGGGTATCGCGTGCTCAAGGCCCTGGTTGGTCGTGCGCTGCGCACGGTGACCTGTGTGGCGGCGCAGTCGCAGGCCGATGCCGACCGTTTCATCGAGCTGGGTGCATTGCCGGAGCAGGTGCAGGCCTTGGGCAACCTGAAATTCGATATCCATCCGCCGGACCCGACAGTGATGCTGCGTGCATTCCATCAACATGTGCCGGCGACGCGGCCGATATGGATTGCCGCCAGCACCCACGAAGGCGAAGAGCAGGCGGTAATCGAAATCCATGCGCGCCTGTTGAAGCAGCATCCGGAGGCCTTGTTGCTGTGGGCGCCGCGTCATCCCGAGCGTTTTGCCAAGGTTGAAGCATTGGCGCGTGAAGCAGGCTGGCGTGTGGCCACGCGCAAGGCGCAGCAATGGCCGGGCGCCGACGCGCAAGTGTTCGTGATCGATACGCTGGGCGAATTGATGGCCTTTTACGCTTGTGCGCAGGTGGCATTCGTCGGCGGCAGCCTGCAGGCGATCGGCGGCCACAATCTGCTGGAGCCGGCGGCGATGGGTACGGCTGCGGTTACCGGCCCACACCTGCACAACTTTGCCGAGATCTCGCGGCGGATGGATGAGGCTGGAGCGCTGTGCATCTGTGCTGATGCGAGCGAGGTGGGTGCAGCCGTGTCGCGTCTACTTCAGGATGAGGTCGAACGCGAGCGCATGGTGCAGGCGGGGCGTGCACTGGTCGCCAATGGCCGTGGCGCGCTGGAGCATACGATCGCCTTGATATCACCGCAGTTGCCGCCGCCGAGTGAGTCCGCTGCGTAGTTCAGGTAGGCGAGGCGCTGGGCCTGTTTGTAGGAGCGGCGCAAGCCGCGAAGCAGGCGCAGCGACGGTGTGCACTGGTGCCTGGATTTCAAACAACACCAGCTTCGCGGCTTGCGCCGCTCCTGCAAAGAAGCAATGCGGTGCCGTGCCGGTTGGATGATGGTGCAAGCGAGCAATGTTCCAGAAACAAGAAAGGCGGGCCGAGGCCCGCCTTTCTGCTTTGCGTTGCTGCGCGGAGTTACTGCGCTTTGTTCGACTGCAGCTTGGCTGCAGCGTCGGCGGTCAGCAGGCGGTTGATGTCCTGGACCTCGCTGATTTCCAGATCACCAACGGCCTGGCTCAGCTGCAGGCGGGCCTGCAGGAAGTTGTAGCGGGCGCTGGCGTAGTCCAGCTGCGCCTGGAACAGGGTCTTCTGGTTCTGCACCACGTCCAGCACGGTGCGGGTACCGACTTCCAAACCAACCTGCGATGCGTCGAAGGCGCTCTGTGCCGAGACCACGGTCAGACGACGTGCTTCCACTTCGCTGATGCCGGCGACCAGTGCCTGATAGGCATTGCGGGTGTTGCGGTCCACGGCACGCTTCTGCTGTTCGAAGGTGTCCTGGGCGATATCGCGACGGGCCAGCGCCTGGCGTACGCCGGACTGGGTGGCACCGCCGGCGAAGATCGGCACGTTCAGGGTGAGGCCGATCGCATTGGTGGTGGCATCCGGGGTCTGCGTGCCGCTACCGGTGTTGTCACCCCACCTGGCGCTCTTGCCCCAGTTGCCACCCAGCGACAGGGTCGGGTAGTGACCGCCGCGTGCGGCAGACACGCTGGATTCGGCTGCACTGACCTGCAGTTCCTGTGCTTTCAGTGCCGGGTTGCGCGAGATCGCCTCGCTGACCAGCTGGTCGGCATTGGCACGGTTGGCCGGCACTTCCGGACGGAAATCGACCGGCAGGCCGCGCAGGTCGCGTACTGGCTGACCGGTCAGCTCGGTCAGTGCCTGGTAGGCATCTTCCAATGCGTTGCGGGTCTGGATGGTGCCGGCGCGGGCCTGGTCATACTGGGCGCGCGCTTCGTGCACGTCGGTGATCGGCGCCAAGCCCACTTCCAGGCGCTTGTCGGCATAGTCGAACTGCTTCTTGGCGGCCGCTTCGTTGGTTTCGGCAGCGACCAGCGATTCAATGCCGACCAGCACATTGAAGTAGGTGGTCGCGGTGCGCACGATCAGGTCGTCGTTGGCCGAGTCCAAGGTGAAATCGGCGGCTTTGCTGACGTCGCGCTGCGCACGCAGATTGGCGAACTGGCTCCAGTTGAACAGGGTCTGGCTGCCGTTGATGCCGTAGCTGCGGGTCTTGGTGGTGGCGCTGCCGCCGCCACTGCCTGCGACGCTGTCGTACTTGCTGTGGTTGCGGGTCAATGAAGCTTCGCCGCCAATCTGCGGCAGCAATGCCGCACGCGCCTGTACCTGGCCTTCCTTGTCGAACAGGCGCTGGGATTCAGCCGCGGCCAGCTGCGTGTCACCGTTGCGGGCCATTTCGTAGACCTGCAGCAGGTCGGCGGCATGGGAAGTCAGCGGAGTGAGGGCGACTGCCAGCGCAAGGGTGAGGGATCGGCGGATCATTGCGGCTTCCTTGGACGGTTTTAGAGTTGGAATTGCGGTGCGGGCGCAGCGCCCTGCAGATAATCAAGATCGGTTTCGAACAGCGAGGTGATGCTGCCATCGGCCTGGACCAGCACCGCTTCCATCACCGGCGAGACGCCGCGGATGGCAAACAGGCGGCCGCCGCTACGCAGCAGCTTCAGCAGTTCCACCGGAACGGTTTCTACCGCACCGGTGATGCAGATGGCGTCGAACTGACGCTGGCTCTGCCAATTCAGGCCGTCGGCCACTTCAATGCGGACATTGCTGCCCAGCTTGGCGGCGTCCAGGTTCTGGCGGGCACGCTCGGCCAGCTCCGGCTGGATTTCCAGGCTCAGTACTTCGCGGGCCAGTTCGCCCATGCAGGCGCTCAGGAAGCCGCTGCCGGTGCCGATTTCCAGCACTTCGTCGGTGGGTTGCAGGTCCAAGGCCTGCAAGGTACGGCCTTCGATGACCGGCTTCATCATCTTCTGGCCATGACCCAGCGGCAGCTCGATATCGGCATAGGCCAGGGCGCGGTGCGATTCGGCGACAAATGCTTCACGCGGCAGGCGGGCCAGCACGTCCAGCACGCGGACCTCCAGCACATCCCAGGGCCGGATCTGCTGTTCAACCATCATTTCGCGGACGTGGGAGTAATCGATCGTCATGGGAAGCTCATCATTCCTGCGCAGTGGGCCGGTCATTTTACCGGTTACCAGACACAAAGTACGGGCCCAACATTGCGGCGAGGGCCGCGTTGGACGCAGTGCCGGAAGTCACTCGCACCTCCGGTTCATTCAGCTTGCTGGCGCGGGGCATACGCCCGGATGAAAAAATCAACGCTGGCGGCGATATGCACGTCGGCGTTGAGCTGATCCGGGGCGGCGCACAGGCCACACATCATATGCGCATGGACCTCGCCCTTGATCAGGCAGAAGAACTGCCGCGAGGCCAGTGCCAGGTCGTCAATGGCCAGCTGGCCACGGGCAACGCGGGCGCCGAGGAACTCGGCCAGGGCGGTCTCGGTGCGGGCCGGGCCGGCCTGCCAGAACATCTGCCGGACCCGGTCATCGGTGTCAGGCGTCATCATCATGCGCTGGGTGGCGATGGCCGCGTCGCTGCTGATCAGCGTGAAAAACGCATGGCCGATACCCAGCAACTGGCCGCGCAGCGGCGCCTCGTTGTCGGTGACAAACAGCTCGTCGGGCATCATTTCCATGCACTTGGCCTGGATCGCCTCGCTGAACAAGGTGTCCTTGTCGCCAAAATGGCTGTACACCGTCAGCTTGGAGACACTGGCACGGGCGGCAATCTCGTCCATGCTGACGCCGTTGAAACCCTGCTCGATGAACAGCTCCTTGGCTGCGTCCAGAATGGCCGCACGCTTGCCCAGGTCCTTGGGGCGACCCGGACCGGAACTGCGTTGCGCCGCTGCCGCGGGCGCTGAGGAGGGTTTCTTCGGAGACATCAGGTAATACTAGACCAGCTGGTTCGATATTTATACTATACCGATGCGTTCAGTAATGGCGGTGAAATCCCGTCTCCTCTCTCCCCTTGCGTCAGCGACCTTACTTATGACCCACCTACGATGGATTGGCTGTTGCCTGCTGTTGCCCTTGCTTGCTGCCTGCGGCAAGCCTGAAACCGCGCCCGTACATGCTGTACCCGTGCTGGTTGAGCATCCGGCCGGCAATGGCGGGGTGGCGGTCGGCGCCTATCCGGGCGAGGTGCGTGCGCGCGAGGAAACCGCACTGTCCTTCCGTGTCGGCGGCAAGCTGCTGCGGCGTGAGGTGGATGCTGGCCAGCGGGTCAGCAAGGGCCAGTTGCTGGCCGAACTCGATGTTGCCGACTACAACCTGCAGGCGCGTGCGGCGCAGGCACAGTTCGCTGCGGCCGAGGCTGACCTGGTGCGTGCCCGCGATGAACACAGGCGCTACCAGGCGCTGGCCAGCCAGCAACTGGTCAGTCAGTCGGCACTGGATGCGCAGACCGCTGCCCTGAAGGCGGCGCAGGGCCAGGCCGATGCGGCGCGGGCCAATCTCGATGTTGCGCGCAATCAGTCCGCCTACGCCCAGCTGCATGCGCCGGAAGGCGGCATGATCGCCAGCCGCGAGGCCGAGGCCGGGCAGGTGGTTGCCGCTGGCCAGACCATTTACACGCTGGCTGCCGATGGCGCGCGCGAAGTTGCCATTGCGCTGCCGGAAAGCACGATCCGCGATTTCAGCGTCGGCCAGGCGGTGCAGGTTGAGTTGTGGAATCAGCCCGGCAAGCCCTTGTCAGGCAGCATCCGCGAGATTGCCGCTGCTGCCGATCCGCAGGCACGCACCTATGCCGCGCGGATCAGTCTGGCGGCTGATGCATTGGACGCAGTCGAGCTAGGGCAGAGCGCGCGGGTGTTCATCGCCCACGGCAAGGACGGTGTGATGAGCATACCGCTGGCGGCAGTACAGCCTGGCAAGCAACCGCAGCAGGCCAGCGTGTGGGTGGTGAACCCGGCCGATGGCAAGTTGCAGGCGCGCGCGGTGATGCTGGGCGCTTATGGTCCGGAAAGCGTGCCGGTGCTGCAGGGTCTGAAGGCTGAAGATTGGGTGGTTGCGGCCGGTGGGCATCTGCTGCGCGAGGGCCAGCAGGTGACTGCCGTTGATCGCAGCAACCGGCCGGTGCTTGCGCCTGCCGCCGTGTCCGCAAAGAAAGGGGAGTGAGGCGTGAAGCGCTTCAACCTCTCCGAATGGGCGCTCGGTAACCGCCCGCTGGTGCTGTTCATGATGATCGCCATGGCGATCATCGGTGCCTGGTCGTACAAGCACCTCGGGCAGTCCGAAGACCCGCCGTTCACCTTCAAGGCGATGGTGGTGCAGACCATGTGGCCCGGTGCCACCGCCGAGCAGGTGTCCAAGCAGGTCACCGAGCCGATTGAAAAAGCACTGATGAACACTGGCGAATTCGAGTTCATCCAGGCCTATTCGCGCCCGGGTGAGTCGCAGGTGATCTTCATGGCACGCGACTCGATGCCGTCCAAGGATGTGCCCGAGCTGTTCTACCAGGTGCGCAAGAAGGTCGGCGACATCCATTCGCAGCTGCCGGCCGAAGTGATCGGGCCGTTCTTCAACGATGAGTTCGGTGACACCTTCGGCAATATCTATGCGCTGACCGGCAAGGGCTTCGACTATGCCTTGATGCGCGACTATGCGGACCGCATCCAGCTGCAGCTGCAGCGCGTGGACGATGTGGGCAAGGTCGATCTGCTCGGCCTGCAGGATGAGAAAGTGTGGATCCAGCTGTCCAACACCAAGCTGGCCACGCTGGGCGTATCGATGCAGCAGGTACAGCAGGCGCTGGCGCAGCAGAATGCGGTGGCTCCGGCCAGCTGGTTCGAGACTCCGACCGATCGCGTGCAGCTGCGCGTCAGTGGTCAGTTCACCTCTGTCGAAGACATCCGCAACTTCCCGATCCAGGCCGGTGATCGTACCATGCGTCTGGGCGATATCGCTGAAGTGAAGCGCGGCTTCGCCGATCCGGCCTCGGCCAAGATGCGCTTCATGGGTGAGGACGCCATTGGTATTGCGGTGGCGATGAAAAACGGCGGTGACATCCTCAAGCTTGGCAAGACCCTGGACAGCGAGTTCGAACAGCTGCAGAAGACGCTGCCGGCCGGCATGCAGCTGCGCAAGGTGTCCGACCAGCCGCATGCGGTGAAGGAGTCGGTGGGCGAGTTCGTCAAGGTGCTGACCGAGGCGGTGGTGATCGTGCTGCTGGTGAGTTTCTTCTCGCTGGGCTGGCGCACCGGTCTGGTAGTGGCGGTGTCGATCCCGCTGGTGCTGGCGATGACGTTCTTCGTCATGCACCAGTTCGACATCGGACTGCACAAGATATCGCTGGGTGCGTTGGTCCTGGCGCTGGGTCTATTGGTGGACGACGCGATCATCGCGGTGGAGATGATGGCCACCAAGATGGAGCAGGGCTATGACCGCCTGCGCGCGGCCAGTTTTGCCTGGACCTCCACCGCGTTCCCGATGTTGACCGGCACCTTGATCACCGCCGCCGGCTTCCTGCCGATTGCCACCGCGGCATCGAGCACCGGTGAATACACACGCTCGCTGTTCCAGGTGGTGACCATTGCACTGGTGGTGTCGTGGATCGCCGCGGTGCTGTTCATCCCGTACCTCGGCGACAAGATGCTGCCGGACCTGCACAACCCGCAGCCACCCAAGCCGGGCAGCATCGCCGGGCGCTGGCACGCCATGCGTCTGCGTTGGGCTGATCGCAATCCGGCCATGGCCAACCTGATCAAGCCGAAGGAACTGGCGCACGACCATGACCCTTACAAGAGCGCGTTCTACCAGCGCTTCCGGGTATTCCTGGATGCCTGCCTGCGCCGCCGCTGGCTGGTGATCCTGGCTACGGCCGGTCTGTTCGTGTTCTCGCTGGTGATCTTCCGCTTCGTGCCGCAGCAGTTCTTCCCGGATTCGACCCGGCCCGAGCTGATGGTGGATATCGAACTGGCCGAAGGCGCGTCGCTGACCGCCACCCAGGCACAGGCGCAGAAGTTCGAAGCGTTGATCAAGGGCCACAAGGGTGTGGCCAACTTCGTCGGCTATGTCGGCAACGGTTCGCCGCGCTTCTATTTGCCGTTGGACCAGCAGCTGCCGGCCACCAACTTCGCCCAGTACGTGGTGCTGGCGCAGGACACCAAGGCGCGCGAGCAACTGCGGGATTGGTTGTTGAAGGAAGTGGTGCCCCAGTTCGGTGACGTGCAGCTGCGCGTGACCCGTCTGGAGAACGGCCCGCCGGTTGGTTACCCGGTACAGTTCCGCATCTCCGGCGAGCATATCGAACGTGTGCAGGCCATTGCCGCGCAGGTGGCGGAGAAGGTGCGGCAGAACCCGCATACCACCAACGTCAACCTCAACTGGAGCGAGCCGAGCAAGGTGGTGCGGCTGGTCGTGGACCAGGACCGTGCCCGCGTACTCGGCGTGAGCAGCGCGCAGATCGCGCAGTTCCTGACCAGCTCGCTGTCGGGCATGAGCGTGAGTACCTACCGCGAAGGCAATCGCCAGATCGGCATGTTGCTGCGCGGCCCGGACGACGAGCGCGCGCGTCTGGACATGCTCGGCAGCCTGGCCATCCCGACCGCCAGCGGCAAGTCGGTGTCGTTGTCGCAGGTTGCCAAGCTGGAATATGCCTTCGAAGACGGCATCATCTGGCACCGCGACCGCCTGCCGACCGTCACCGTGCGCGCCGATATCGGCGACAGCATGCTGCCGGTGGGCGTGGTCGAGCAGATCGTGCCGACCTTGAGCGACATCCGCGACGACCTGCCCAGCGGCTACCTGCTGAAAACCGGCGGTACCGTGGAAGACTCCGCACGCGGGCAGAACTCGATCAAGGCCGGCATGCCGCTGTTCCTGGTGGTGGTGGCGACCCTGCTGATGGTGCAGTTGCGCAGCTTCTCGCGGGCGGCGATGGTGTTCATCACCGCACCGCTGGGCATCATCGGCGCCACCTGGTTCCTGCTGCTGTTCCAGGCGCCGTTTGGCTTCGTGGCGATGCTGGGCACGATTGCCCTGGCCGGCATGATCATGCGCAACTCGGTGATCCTGATCGACCAGATCCAGCAGGACATCGATGCCGGCCATGACCGCTGGCACGCGATCATCGATGCTACGGTGCGCCGCTTCCGGCCCATCGTGCTTACCGCGTTGGCGGCGGTGCTGGCGATGATCCCGCTGTCGCGCAGCGCTTTCTATGGCTCGATGGCGATCTCGATCATGGGTGGGCTTATCGTCGGCACGGTGTTGACCCTGGTGTTTCTGCCGGCGCTGTATGCGGCCTGGTTCCGGGTGCGCCCGGACGAGGCCGGCCACTGAGGCGCCGGCCCTGGTGATTCTTCGTTGCCAAGCCCGGTCGTAAGGCCGGGCGTAAGAAACGACGATGGATTTCACAGTTGAGATGGTAAATTGTCGCGTCGGCGGGGGAGCCGGCGCGACCTGCGGAGGCGGGTTTGTACAGACGCCAGAGGGTTGTTGACGCCATATCTGCATGGTTTGCCGGCCGGAACAGGCTGGCGGGCGGGCTGTGCGCCCTGTTCGTGACAGCACTGCTATGGGCCGCAACCCTGCCGCTGGCGTCGGCCTCGCGGCATACCGTGGCGGGCTGGGGGATGGAGCAGGGGCTGCCGCATAACCTGGTGCAGTCGGTGGCACAGGGGAGTGACGGTTTCATCTGG
Organism: Stenotrophomonas sp. STEN021; assembly: GCF_056760175.1. Lineage (NCBI taxonomy): Bacteria > Pseudomonadati > Pseudomonadota > Gammaproteobacteria > Lysobacterales > Lysobacteraceae > Stenotrophomonas > Stenotrophomonas sp. STEN021. Next base: position 32,693 of record NZ_JBRREH010000003.1, read on the forward strand.
CTGGGCACCTGGGAAGGTGTGGTCCGCTTCAACGGGCGCAGCTTCACCGTCTTCGATCGCCAGAACACACCGGGCGTGGAGCTGTCCGGCGTGCTGAGCATCCTGCCGGAGGCTGACGGCGCAGTGCTGTTTGGCACCATTTCAGATGGTGTCTATCGTTATCACCGTGGGCGTTGGGAAGCCTTGGGCGGTGCCGATGCCCGCCATCTATCAGTCACCGCACTGCTGCGGGATCCGTCCGGTGATCTATGGATTGCGGCCAAGGACAAACTGCTGCGCTTGCAGCGCTCCGGGCAGCTGCTCGATGCCGGTGCCACGCTGGGTCTGCCCGAGGTGCCGATTACCGCGCTGCGCCTGATGGCCGACGGGGCGGTGCTGGTGGCTACCGAAAAAGGTGTTTACCAGTTGCAGCAGGGGCGACTGGCAGCCTGGAACGATACGGCTGGTTGGGTGGTACGTGATCTGGTCGATGATGGAAGCAAGGGCTGGGTGGTAGCGGCCGATGACGGTGTTCATTGGCTGCATGGCGATGGTCAGCGGCAGCATCTGCTGGCGGGGGAGCGAGTGGATGCGGTGCGTCACGACGCCAGCGGCGCGTTGTGGCTGAGCCTGTCTGCTGGCCGATTGGTGCGCTTTTCAGCGGGCAAGAGCGAACGGATCGGAGTGCCAGGACAGGTCAGTCCAGCCTTGTTGATCGACCGCGAAGGCCTGGTCTGGGCCGGTAGCACGGATGGTCTGTTCCGCATCGACGAGGGTGCCGCACGCGGTCTGACCGCTGAAGATGGGTTGGGCTCGGACTATGTGCGGGCGCTGCTCCAGACCGACAACGGCGATGTCTGGATCGGGCATTCCGAAGGCTTGAATCGCATGCGCGGTGATGTGATCAGCGCGGTGCGGTTGTTGCCGGGCACTGGCCGCGATGCCTCGGTGCTGGCTTTGGCGAAGCGTGGCCAGGGCGTGTGGGCAGGCACGTACAACCAGGGCGTGCTCGGCCTGGATGCGGCCGGTCGGGTCGTGCAACGGATCAGCTTGCCTGGCACCGTGCAGCCCTTGATCCGCAGCCTGTTGAGTGAAAGCGATGGCAGTCTGTGGATAGGCAGCTCGGAGGGACTGTTCCACTATCAGCAGGGCAAGCTGCATCACTACGGATTGGAAGAAGGGCTGCCGGGCCTGGCGGTACATGCGCTGTACCGCGATGCTGCCGGCGTGCTTTGGATAGGCACCAACGGCGGCATGGCGGGCTTGGGAACGGGCGGCAAACTGCAGGCGTGGTCGCCTGATGTTGATTTCCCGGCACGTTACGTCTTCGACTTCCTGGGCGACGACAATGGTGATCTATGGATTGCCAGTGACCACGGACTGCTGCGCAAGCGCGGTCTGGACATTGCCGTCTTCGATCATCGCAACGGACTGCCGCGCGACAAGGTATTCCGGGTGATCGACGATGGTGCCGGCCACCTGTGGCTGCCCAGCAATCAAGGCGTGTTCCGGCTCGACCGCACGGACCTGATTGCCGTGGCTGCGGGCGCACGCACGCATCTTGCCGTACAGGTGCTGGACCATACCGATGGCATGCCCAGCAGCCAGGGCAATGGCGCCTCGTCCCCCGCGGGCTGGCTTACCCGCGAAGGTGAGCTGATGTTCCCAACCGCCGGCGGCCTGGCGGTGATAGACCCGCAGCGGGTCGATGGCAATACGCGTTTCCGCAAGTTTCCGGTGGCCATTGAAAGCGTGGTCATTGATGGTGATCCGCAACCACTGCTTGGTGCGTATTCGCTGCCAGCCGGAGTGGATCGTATTGCAGTGGCCTATGCCGGCCTGGGCTTCCGCGCGCCGGACAAGATGCGCTACCGCTATCGCCTGGAAGGTTTTGACAGTGATTGGGTGGACGCGGGTAGTCGCATTGAAGCGGTCTACACCAACCTGCCGCCGGGAAAGTACCGGCTGCGCATCCAGGCGATGTCCTTGCCCTTGGATTGGGAAAATACCAGCCGTGGCGGTGAAGCATCGCTGGCGCTGGATATCGCCGCACCACTATGGCAGCGGCCGTGGGTGCGTTGGCTGAGTGGTCTTGCCGTGCTTGCTCTGATCCTGCTGCTGGCAGGTTGGCGGGCAGCCAGCTATCGGCGCGGCCAGCGGCGTTTGAGCAGTGAGATCGCTGCACGAACCCAGGAGTTGAGCGAGAAGAATCGCGCGTTGGAACAGGCTGATTCAGAGCGCGCGAGCCTGTTGCAGCGCCTGGAGCATCAGGCGATGCACGATGCGCTCACCGGCCTGCCCAATCGGCGGGCGGGCGATGCTTATCTGCAGCAGGCACTGCAGCGTGCCAGTGTCCGCGGCACGCCCTTGAACGTCGCACTGGTGGATGTTGATCACTTCAAGCAGATCAACGACCGCTATGGTCATGATGCCGGGGATCAGGTGTTGCGCGATATCGCCAGCCTGCTGCAGCTACGGCTTGGCAAGGAGCAGTTCGTGGCGCGGCATGGCGGTGAGGAATTCCTGGTGGTGATGCACGGGATTCCCTTGCAGGAAGCGGTAGCGGCATTGCAGGAAGTGCGCATACGCCTCGCAAGGCTGCGCTTCGAGGAAGTAGATGCCGAGATCAATGTCACCGTAAGCATCGGTGTTGCGGCATTGGGGCCGGGGCAGGCTGACGGGCGTACCTTGTTGGCGGCGGCGGACAGGCAGCTCTATCGTGCCAAACGCGAAGGCCGCAATCGGGTGCTGGCGTAACGACGGCGCCCGCAGGCGCCGCCATTTTCAAGCCATCCGTTGGCCGGACGGATCAGTACAGGCCTTGCGCCAGCATGGCGTCGGCGACCTTGACGAAACCGGCGATATTGGCACCGTCCACGTAGTTGACGCTGCCATCGGCGCGCACGCCGTGCTGCACGCAGTTGGCGTGGATTTCCTTCATGATCACGTGCAGGCGTTCGTCGACATCGGCATGGCGCCAGGACAGGCGCAGCGCGTTCTGGCTCATCTCCAGGCCCGAGGTCGCCACGCCGCCGGCATTGCTGGCCTTGCCCGGTGCGTACAGCGTGCCAGCCTGCAGGAACACATCCACCGCTTCCAGCGTCGATGGCATGTTGGCGCCTTCGGCCACGCACAGCACGCCGTTGTGGACCAGGGTGCGCGCGTCGGTTTCGTCCAGCTCGTTCTGGGTGGCGCAGGGCAGGGCGATGTCGGCCGGGATATGCCAGGGGCGACGGTCGGCCAGGAATTCAAAGCGGGCATCGTCGGCCAGTTCGGACAGGCGGCCGCGGCGCTCGTTCTTCAACGCCATCACCTCCTGCAGGCCCTGCTCGTCGAAGCCATCGCGTGCGTACAGCGTGCCGCCGGAATCGGAGAAGGTCAGCACCTTGGCACCGAGTTCGCTGGCCTTGATGGCCGCGTACTGGGCGACATTGCCGGAGCCGGAAACCAGCACCTTGGCGCCGTGGGTCTGGCGTTTGGCGTGGTGCAGCATCTGCTCGACGAAGTAGACAGTGCCAAAACCGGTGGCTTCCGGCCGCATCAGGCTGCCGCCGTAGGCCAGGCCCTTGCCGGTGAACACGCAGGCCGCATCGTTGCTGAGCTTCTTCATCATGCCGGCCATGAAGCCGACCTCGCGCGCGCCCACGCCGATATCACCGGCCGGCACGTCGGTATCCGGGCCCAGGTGACGGTACAGCTCCAGCATCAGCGCCTGGCAGAAGCGCATCACCTCGCCATCGCTCTTGCCCTTGGGGTCGAAGTCCGAACCGCCCTTGCCACCGCCCATCGGCAGGGTGGTCAGTGCGTTCTTGAAGGTCTGCTCGAAGGCCAGGAACTTGAGGATGGACAGGTTCACCGAAGGGTGGAAACGCATGCCGCCCTTGAACGGGCCGATTGCCGAGCTGTGCTGCACGCGCCAGGCGCGGTTGACGTGGGTCTGGCCCTTGTCATCGGCCCAGGCGACGCGGAACTGGATGACCCGCTCCGGCTCGACCAGACGTTCCAGCAACCCGTACTGCGTGTATTTCGGGTTCTGCTGCAGGAATGGCCACAGGCTGTGGGCCACTTCCTTTACCGCCTGCAGGAACTCGGATTGGTTGGGGTCGCGCTTGGCCACGTAAGCCAGGAAGTCGTCGGGGGTACGGTAGTTCAAGGTCATTCCTTTGTTGATGCGGGACCTGAAGTGACAGGTCCAATGAAGAAACGGCGTGGTATCCACCAAGCGGGAACAGCCCGCAAAAAAAGACGCGGCCAAGGGCCGCGTCCAGTTAGCTCAGTTCAATTGTGCAAGCACGGCTAGCCCGGCTTGCTGGGTGTTGAGTGCCTGTCCTTGTGCGGCCAGGTCGGCGGTGAAATGGCCGCCATCAAGCGCGGCGCTCACCGCTTGTTCGATGGCGGCAGCTTCGGCCTCCAGACCCAGCGAGTGACGCAGCAGCATCGCCGCGCTGAGGATGGTGGCGTAGGGGTTGGCGATGCCCTTGCCAGCGATATCCGGGGCCGAGCCATGGATAGGCTCGTAGATGCCGACCTTGCCTTGTTCGCCCAATGAGGCCGACGGCAGCAGACCCAGTGAACCGGCCAGCATCGAGGCTTCATCGGTGAGGATGTCGCCGAACATGTTCTCGGTGACGATCACGTCGTAGACGCGTGGCTTGGCGATCAGGTGCATGGCCATGGAATCGACCAGCTGGTGTTCCAACTCCACATCCGGGAATTCTTCGCGGCCAATGCGTGCGGCGATGTCACGCCACAGGCGCGAGGTCTCCAGCACATTGGCTTTGTCCACCGAGGTCAGCTTGCCGCGGCGCTGCTGGGCCAGGCGGAAGGCGCTGCGCAGCACGCGCTCGATCTCGACCACGGTGTAGCGGCACAGATCGCTGGCGCTGTCGGCATCGCGGCTCTTGTCGCCGAAGTAGATGCCGCCGGTGAGCTCGCGCACCACCACGAAATCCACGTCCTTGAGCAGTTCCGGCTTGATCGGCGAGGCGTTGAGCGCGGCCGGGTGGGTGCGCACCGGGCGCAGGTTGGCATACAGGCCCAGCGCCTTGCGGATCGCCAGCAGGCCTTGTTCCGGGCGCACCTTGGTATTGGGGTCGGACCACTTCGGGCCACCGACGGCACCGAGCAGGACCGCATCGGCTTTGCTGCAGGCTTCCAGCGTGGCGGCCGGCAGCGGCTCGCCGTGCTTGTCGATGGCAATGCCGCCGATGTCGTGCTCGCTGAAGCTGAAGCTGTGGCCGAAGCGGGTGGCGATGACCTTGAGCACGTCGACGGCGACGGCGGTGATTTCTGGACCGATGCCGTCACCCGGCAGTACGACGATGTTGGCTTGCATGTATGGGTTCCGGTTGCTGTTGTTGTTTTTCTAAAGCCCCTCTCCCTCCGGGAGAGGGGGGGGGGAGGGTAGGGGGTGCCATGCGCTGTTTGGCTGCAGTAGGCTTCGCCCGCACCCTCATCCGCCCCTACGGGGCACCTTCTCCCGAAGGGAGAAGGGCAGGCGTCTCACGCCGCTTTCGCCGCCTCATACCGCTCGATTTCATCCACCCGGCCCAGCAGCCAGCCCAGCTGATCCACGCCTTCCAGCAGACAGGTCTGCGAGAAGCCATCCAGCGGGAAGCTGTACGCCTTGCCGCTGGAGGTGCGCAGTTCGCGCGCCGCCACATCCACGGTCAGCTCATCGTCCGGGTTCTGCATCAGTTCCTGCACATCGGCCTCATCCAGCACGATTGGCAGCAGGCCGTTCTTCAATGAATTGCCACGGAAGATGTCGGCGATCTCGCTGCTGACGATTGCCTGCAGGCCCAGATCGGTCAATGCCCACGGCGCATGCTCGCGCGAGGAGCCGCAACCGAAGTTGCGCCCGGCCAACAGAATCGCGCGGCCCTGGTTGTGCGGCTGGTTGAAGGCGAATTCGGGGTTCGGCGAACCATCGGCCTGCCAGCGCCAGTCATTGAAGGCGTTCTTGCCCAGGCCAGCGCGCTCCGTGGTGGACAGGAACCGCGCCGGGATGATCTGGTCGGTGTCGATATTGGTCTGGCGCAGCACCACGCTGCGCGAAACGATGCGGGTCAGTGCGGCCATCAGTACAGCTCCAGTGCGTAGCCCTTCTCCCACCGGGAGAAGGTGGCGCGCAGCGCCGGATGAGGGTGTGCTTGCGCAGGGTGTTTGCCGGAATGAGCAGCGGTCGCCCTCATCCGCCCCTTCGGGGCACCTTCTCCCGGAGGGAGAAGGGCAAAAGCGATGGCCATCACGCCACCTCCTTGGCAAACAGATCGCGGGTGTCGGCAACACGGCCGTTCACCGCTGCCCATGCCGCGCTCATCGGCGAGGCGAGCAGGGTGCGCGAGCCCGGGCCCTGGCGGCCTTCGAAATTGCGGTTGCTGGTGCTAACCGCCAACTGGCCCGGTGCGACCAGATCGCCGTTCATGGCGATGCACATCGAGCAGCCCGGTTCACGCCATTCGGCACCGGCAGCCCGCACGACGTCGTGGATACCCTCGGCCTCTGCGTCGCGCTTGACGATCTCCGAGCCCGGCACCACCAGCATGCGCACGCCATCGGCGACGCGGCGGCCGCGCAGCACCTGTGCCACTTCGCGCATGTCACTCAGGCGGCCATTGGTGCAGGAACCGACGAACACCACGTCCACCGGCGTACCGATCAAGCTGTGGCCGGCCTCGAACTTCATGTAGTCCAGGCCCTTCTGCGCGGCGGCATCGTTGGCAGCCGGAATCGGCGCATCAACGGCAATCGCGGTGCCCGGGTGCGTGCCCCAGGTCAGGGTCGGGCGGATGTCGGCGGCGTCGATCTGCACTTCGACATCGAAGCGCGCGCCTTCGTCGCTGTTCAACGAGGACCAGTACGCCACGGCGGTGTCGAAGTCGGCGCCCTTGGGGCCGCGCGGGGTGTTGGCGACCCAGTCGAAGGTGACCTGGTCCGGCGCCACCATGCCGGCGCGGGCGCCAGCTTCGATGGACATGTTGCACAGGGTCATGCGTTGTTCCATGTCCATCGCGCGGATCGCCGAGCCGCGGAATTCCAGCACATGGCCGGTGCCGCCGTTGACGCCGATCACGCCGATGATGTGCAGCACCACGTCCTTGGCACCGACGCCCGGTGCCAGCTCGCCGTCAACGGTGATGGCCATGGTCCTGGCCTTGCGCTGCAGCAGGCACTGCGTGGCCAGCACGTGGCCGACTTCGCTGGTGCCGATGCCGAAGGCCAGCGAGCCGAACGCACCGTGGGTGGAGGTGTGGCTGTCACCGCAGACGATGGTCATGCCCGGCTGGGTGAAACCCTGCTCCGGGGCGATGACGTGGACGATGCCACGGTTGGCCGAGGACAGGTCGAACAGCTCGATGCCGTATTCGGCGCAGTTCCTGGCCAGGGTTTCGACCTGCGCTTCGGAGGCCTTGCTGGCGTACGGCAGCTTGCCGTCCGGACCGGCCGGCAGGGTCGGCGTGGAGTGGTCCATCGTCGCCTTGGTGCGGTCCGGGCGGCGCGGCTTCAGGCCGCGCTGGCGCAGTTCGGTGAAGGCCTGCGGCGAGGTCACTTCATGGATCAGGTGCAGGTCGATGTACAGCACGGCCGGCGCGTTGTCGGATTCGGGAACGACAACGTGGGCGTCCCACAGTTTGTCGTACAGGGTCTTGGGTGCGGAGCTCATTGGTTCGTTCCGTTGCCTATGTTCTGCCGTCGCGCTCAGGCGCTGACGGCTTCCTCGGTGGTGCTGCTTTCACGCTGGCGCAGCAGGCGGTTGGTGACATCCAGCCAGGCCAAGGCGCTGGCTTCGATGATGTCACGGCTAGTGCCGGTGCCTTCGAGGATCTCACCTTCGTGACGCACGCTCAGGTTGGCTTCGCCGCGTGCATCGGCGCCGATGCCGACGCTGTGCACGTGGTAGCTGTCCAGTGTCAGCTGCACGCCGGTGGCCGCCGACAGGGCCGAGAACAAGGCATCAACCGGGCCGTCGCCCTGTGCGGTTTCAGCGACGCGGTTGCCTTCCGGATCGGACAGTTCAACCAGCGCATTGGCGCGGCTGCCGACGTCGCTGATGGTCATCGAAGCCAGGCGGTAACCGTCGCTGCTGGAGGTGCCCTGCATCAGGGTCTGCAGATCGGCGTCGGTGACCACGCGCTGCTGCTCGCACAGCGCCTTGAACTGGTCGAATACCAGCTTCAGCTCTTCTTCTTCCAGCCAGTAGCCCAGCGCACGCAGGCGCGCCTCGACCGCGGCGCGGCCGCTGTGGCGGCCCAGCACCATCTGCGAGGACTCCCAGCCCACGTCTTCCGGACGCATGATCTCGTAGGTGTTGCGGTTGCGCAGCATGCCGTGCTGGTGGATGCCGGATTCGTGCGCGAATGCATTGGCGCCGACAATGGCCTTGTTGCGCTGCACCGGCATGCCGACCAGACGCTGCAGCAGCTGCGAGGTGGGCACGATGCGCTGGGTGTCGAAGCCGGTATCGAAGTTGTAGAAGGCATTGCGTACCTTCAGCACCATCGCGATTTCTTCCAGCGCGCAGTTGCCGGCGCGCTCGCCGATGCCGTTGATCGAGCCTTCCACCTGGCGCGCGCCGCCTTCGATGGCGGCCAGCGAGTTGGCCACAGCCAGGCCCAGGTCGTTGTGGCAGTGGGTGCTGAAGATGACCTTGTCGGCACCGGCGGCATTGGCGATCACATGCTGGAACATCGCGCGGATTTCTTCCGGCGTGGTGAAGCCAACGGTGTCGGGCAGGTTGATGGTGCGCGCACCGGCGGCAATGGCAACCTGGGTGACTTCGGTCAGGAAGTCCAGTTCGGTGCGGGTTGCGTCCTCGGCGGAGAACTCGACATCGTCCAGATAGCCGCGCGCCATGCTCACATGCTTGTGCACCGACTCCAGCACCTGTTCCTTGCTGATGCGCAGCTTGTGCTCGCGGTGCAACGGACTGGTGGACAGGAACAGATGCAGGCGCGGGCGCGCTGCGGCTTCCAGGGCCTTGATGGAGGTTTCAATATCGCCGGCCAGGCAGCGCGACAGCACTGCCAGGACCGGCTGGCGTACCTCACGGCCGATCAAGGCCATGGCCTCGCGGTCGGACTGCGAACTTGCGGGGAAGCCGGTTTCGATCACGTCCACGCCCAGTTCCGCCAGCGCCCTTGCCATCACCAGCTTCTGCGGTGGCGTCATGCTGCAGCCGGGTGATTGCTCACCGTCGCGCAGGGTCGTGTCGAAGATGGTAATTCGCGGGGTGTTGTTGGTTGGAGTATTCACCAGAGGGTCTCCTCGACTGCGGCGGTAACGGGAATTTTGGGGGATTCGGATTTGGAGCTGCGCTGTGTCGCTGCAACGACACGGCTTCTAAGTCGTTCGGCGTTACGCCGTCGCGGTTTGCGCGGTGGGCTGGGACGTACTTCAGACAACAGGGTCGACAATACCGTGGCATCGATGTTGCCGCCCGATACCACCGCACACTTGCGCTTGCCGGAGACGCGGCGACCAGCGGCCAGCGCCAACGCGCCAGCCCCTTCGGCGATCACGTGCTCCTCCAGCGCCAGCCGCACCAGGGTTTCGCGCAGCTCGGCTTCGCGCACGATGACCACATCGTCGAGCAGGCTGGCGCACAGGCGGCGGGTGAGGAAGCCGGGAATCTTGACCTTGACGCCATCGGCCAGGGTTGGCACCGGGTCGACTTCGCGCACGTCGCCCTTGATGGCACGCGCCATCGAGTCCACGCCTTCAACCTGCGCGCCAATGATGCGCACGCCCTGCGACTTCAGCGCCAGGGCGACGCCGGAGGCCAGGCCGCCGCCGCCGATCGGCACGATCACCACGTCCGGCGCATGCGGTGCCAACTCGATGCCCAATGTGCCTTGGCCGGCGATCACGTCAGGGTCGTCGAAGGCGGACAGGAAGCGGTAGCCATTCTGTTCGGCCAGCTCACGGGCGAAGGCATAGGCATCGTCATAGCTGCTGCCGTGCTGGCGCACGGTGGCGCCCCAATGCTGCACGCCGGCGATCTTGGTGGCCGGTGCGCCATGCGGCATCACCGTGATGGCCTGCACACCCAGCCGGTGCGAGGCCCAGGCCACGCCCTGGGCGTGGTTGCCGGCCGAGGCGCAGATCACCGGGCGCTCGTCACCGCGTTCCAGTGCGGCCAGCATCGCGTTCAAGGCACCACGCACCTTGTAGGAGCCGGTGCGCTGCAGGTTCTCCAGCTTCAACCAGGTGCCGAAACGCTCGGCGTAATGCAGCGGGGTAGGTGGCAGAAAACGGCGCAGGCGTGCCTGCGCGGCCAAGACGTCGGCAACGCTGACGTTCAATGCGTCAGCGGGTGTTGCAACTGCGTTGGCGCGGCCACGGTCAGGCATGTACGTGGCCGTCACCGGATACAAGCGAACCAGCTGTCGACTGTTCGCGTTGAAGAAGACGCCTCCGTTGCTTGTGGCGGCGTACTACCGGTACGCCACTTACGTCGCTGCTCATACGCTGGCACCTGCTACCGGTACCAGCTGCACGGATTCGCAGTCGTAGACCTTCTGCAGCTGATGGCACAGGGTTTCCGGCGGGCGCGTGCCATGGATGTCCATCTGCACGTGCCAGCGGCCGGCATCGTCGGCATTGCGATTGCCGGCGATGTTGCTGGGGGCGAAGCCGCGCCGTTCGACCATGCCGATCACGCGCACCAGCGCGCCTTCGGCAGGCTTCAGCACCAGGTCAAGCCGGTATTGCATTGGAACTCTCCTGCACTGCCTTGGCATGGGCTGGGTTGCTGTCCAGCATGGTGCTGTTGGCGTTGTTGGGTGGCACCAGCGGCCACACGTTGGCGCGTGCATCGATGGACACGTGCAGGAACGCCGGGCCGGGCGTATCCAGCATGGCGGCCAGTGCATCTTCAACCTGCGCGCGCTGGGTGATGCGGGTGGCGGGGATGCCGAATACCTGCACCAGCGCTGCGAAATCCGGGTTGTCGGACAGGTCGATCTCGCTGTAACGCTCGGCGAAGAACAGCTCCTGCCACTGGCGGACCATGCCCAGCGAGGAGTTGTCCAGCAGCACGATCTTCACCGGCAGGCGACAGCGGGCGATGGTGGCCAGCTCCTGCACGTTCATCATGAAGCTGCCATCACCGGAGACCAGCACCACGGTGCGATCGGGGCAGGCGAACTGCGCGCCCATCGCTGCCGGCAGGCCGAAGCCCATCGTGCCCAGCGCGCCGGAGGTCAGGTGATTACGCGGGTGATTGAAGCGACAGTGCTGAGCAACCCACATCTGGTGTTGGCCGACATCACAGGCGATCACGGTATCCGGCGGTGCCACTTCGCTCAGCCGCTTCAGCAGCGCTGGGGCGTAGATGTCGTGGCCGGGTGCGTCATAGCGGGCGGCGAATTTTTCGCGGTTGGCGGCACAGCGTGCGCGCCAGCTGTTGCAGCTGCTGCGGATGCTGGTCAGTGCCTGCAGGCCGGCTTTGACATCGCCGGGAATGGCGATGTCGACCGCGCGCAGCTTGGAGATCTCGTAGGCATCGGCATCCAGGTGGATGACGCGGGCGAACGGGGCGAACTCGGCCAGCTTGCCGGTGGCACGGTCATCGAAGCGCGCGCCGACCACGATCAGCAGGTCCGACTCCTGCACCGCCATGTTGGCGGCGCGGGTGCCGTGCATGCCCAGCATGCCCAGGTATTGCGGATGATTGGCTGGCAATGCACCCAGGCCGCGCAGGGTCAGCACGGTCGGGATGCCCGAGCTTTCGACGAAGTGGCGGAACTCGCCGACCGCATCAGCCAGGCCGATGCCGCCACCGCCATAGATGACCGGCTTTTCGGCAGCGGCAATCATTTCCACCGCGGCAGCCAGCCGCTCGGCAGACGGCGCCGGCACCGGATCCACCGAAGCCGGCACGTGCTCGGGCAGGTGCGAGGCATCGCCCAGCTGCACGTCCTTGGGCAGGTCGATCAGCACCGGACCGGGCCGCCCTTCGCGGGCGACACGGAAGGCTTCGGCAACCACGTGTGGCAGCTCATCAACGCTGCGCACCAGCCAGCTGTGCTTGACGATCGGCAGGGTCATGCCGAACACATCCAGTTCCTGGAACGCATCGGTACCCAGCAGCGGGGTAGCGACCTGACCGGTCAGGCACACCATCGGTACCGAGTCGAGCATGGCGTCGGCGATGCCGGTGACCAGGTTGGACGCACCCGGGCCGGAGGTGGCCACGCATACGCCTACCTTGCCGCTTGCGCGGGCATAGCCATTGGCGGCCAATGCGGCGCCCTGCTCGTGTCGTACCAGGATGTGCTTGAGGCTGGAGTCCACCAATGCGTCGTAGAACGGCATGATGGTGCCGCCCGGGTAGCCGAACAGCGTTTGCACGCCTTCGGCTTCCAGAGCCTGCGTCAGCCAGCGTGCGCCGTTACGGGGCGCACCGGGGGTGGATGTGTTCATGCAGCGACCTTTGCCAGTTGCGGGTGGGGGACCGCGGATTACGCAGTCTGACCTTGCAGCCAAACCATCTTGGCGCGCAGTTCCTTGCCAACCTTTTCGATCGGGTGTTCCATGTCGGCCTGCTGGAACTTCTTGTAGTTCGGCAGACCGGCGTCGTACTCGGCTTCCCAGTTCCTGGTGAAGGTGCCGTTCTGGATGTCGGTCAGCACGTCCTTCATGCGTGCCTTCACCGAGGCATCGATGACGCGCGGGCCGCTGACGAAATCGCCGTACTGGGCGGTCTCGGAGATGAACTCCAGCATGCGGGTGATGCCGCCTTCGTAGAACAGGTCGACGATCAGCTTCAGTTCGTGCAGTACTTCGTAGTAGGCGATTTCCGGCTGGTAGCCGGCTTCGACCAGGGTTTCAAAGCCGGCCTGGACCAGCGAGGACGCGCCACCGCACAGCACGGCCTGCTCGCCGAACAGATCGGTTTCGGTCTCTTCCTTGAAGGTGGTCTTGATGATGTTGGCGCGGGCGCCGCCCAAGCCGGCGGCATAGGCCAGCGCGAACTGCTCGGCCTTGCCGCTCTTGTCCTGGTAGACCGCGTAGATGCACGGCACACCGCGGCCGATTTCATATTCGCGACGCACCAGTGCGCCCGGGCCCTTCGGCGCGACCAGCACCACGTCCAGGTCGGCGCGCGGCTCGATCATGCCGAAATGCACGTTCAGGCCGTGCGCGAACAGCAGGCAGGCGCCCTGCTTCATGTTCGGGGCCAGCACCTCGTTGTACAGTTTCTTCTGCACCATGTCCGGGGTCAGCACGGCGACCAGGTCGGCGTCCTTGACTGCTTCGGCCGGGCTCTTGACGGTGAAGCCATCGGCCTGCGCCTTGACCTCGGTGGGGCCGCCAGCGCGCAGGCCGACAACCACGTCGAAGCCGGATTCACGCAGGTTCATGGCATGGGCGCGGCCCTGGCTGCCGTAACCGACGACGGCGATTTTGATCTGGGGCAGTTCGTTGGTGCTCATGGTGCTTGGTTTCCTTGCAATGAAGAGAGTCAGGCAGAAATAAAAACGGCCGTTGCGTCAGGACGCAGCGGCCGGGGCGGGCGGGGCAGACACCATGCAGGCCGCAGCGCTGCAGCAGGCGGCGTTGACGGTGTGTTTGTTGAAGGTGTCTGGGGTCGGATACATGGTTTCAGATGAAATAGAAGCTGGAAACGAAAAACCCCGCGCCGGGGCCGGTGCGGGGTCTTTGTTCGAATCTGGCATTTTCTGCTACGCGCCAGCTCGCCCCGCCCCTGTAGGTTCGGTAATAAGTACGAGTACAAGCAGCGACGCCGCGGCGTGAGCCGGGGTCGAAGGCGAGTTGGCGGTGGTGTTGTGGCGTTGCAGCATCAGTCGAGATAACCACCGCAGGCAGGTGCGTGTCAACGCTTGCAGGTGTGATTTTCTGGTTTCGCTGCGTAAGCCCCGTCGTGGCGGCATGGTTGCGGCTGAAACCTACACGTACGAGCGTCCACTGAGGCTGGATTGCGCGGATTCGGGCCAATCCGGCGGTTTGGATTGGCGCGGGAGAGAAATTTTGTCCGGGGGGTGATTGGATTGCGCCGCTTTTGCCGGTTTAGGAAGTAAGAGGCTCTTTTCTGGGCCGGCCGGAGGAAGGAAGCCATGATGCAGTTAACAGGACAGCACATCACGTGTGCAGGCGGGCACCGCTGTGACGGACCCCGCGGCGAGCCGACGCCAGGTCTGGTGCAGCTGATGGGCCAGGGAGGGGGGCTGCCTGCACCGCTGATCTACCGGAAGGGTTGGACCCTGCTCGGCTACCTGGCGATCGAGTCCAACCGCATGCATTCGCGGGCAGCGCTGGCGGCCTTGTTGTGGCCAAACCTGGGTGAGACCAGCGCACTGACCAACCTGCGCCAGGTGCTGAGCAACCTCAATCGCTTCTGCACCTTGGTTTTGGGGCAGGGCATCCTGCGCATCGAGCGCTCTGCGGTTGGTCTGATGCGCGGCAGTGAGCCACTGTTCGATGTCGATCTGCTGCAGCAGACGCCGTGTGAGTCGGTCCATCTGATGGCCGAGCAGCGGGTGTTCCTGGATGGAATGGAGGACATTGCCGATTCCAACTTCCAGAGCTGGCTGGCGAGCACCCGGCAATTGCTGGACGCGCAGCTGATCGATGCGGCGGCACACTGCTGCGATGAAATGCTGGAAGCCGCCCGTTGGGAGCCGGCGGTGCAGCTGGCCAATGCCTTGAGTCAGCGCGATCCATGGAATGAAGTGCATACCCGACGGGTGATGCGCGCCCATGCCGGTACCGGCATGCATGGTGCGGCCTTGAAGGTCTACCAGCGATTCGAATCGACACTCCAGCAGGAACTGGGCTTGCATCCTGGCCAGGAGACGCGTGGCCTGCTTGAGCAGATCAGTGGTGGGGCCAGCGGTGGGCATGAGGCAGCCGGATTGATTGCAATGGCGTCTGCGCGGATCTAGGGCTGAGTTGCCCGTGGTGATCTGCGAGCAGGCTGTTTTTCTGTGGGAGCGGCGTCAGCCACGAAGCTGAGCTTGCCCAAACCTCCTCATCTGAAGATCTCCTTGCTTCGCGGCTGACGCCGCTCCCGCAAAGACAGTCCGATGCCGGCGAGCCCTGCTCGGCTGGCTTGAACGCCTGGGCGAGGGCGAGCGTTGTACGAAGCACATGCGCAAGGCGTGCGTCAGCGCGGGGGCTGGGCTATCGTCCAAGCATTCCCTTGCTGGTTGTCCGCCATGCTGCGTACCGCGTTGTTGCTTGCTCTATCCACGGCGTCGGTAACGACGCTTGCTGCAGACCGTCTGACCGGTCATGAATTTGCCACCCGTTCGGAAGTCATCGCGCCACATGCGATGGCGGCCACGTCGCAGCCGTTGGCCACGCAGATCGCGCTTGACGTGATGAAGGCGGGTGGTTCGGCGGTGGACGCAGCCATCGCCGCAAATGCTGCCCTGGGCTTGATGGAGCCCACCGGCAACGGTATTGGCGGCGATCTGTTCGCGATTGTCTGGGACCCGAAGACGCAGAAGCTCCATGGTTACAACGGTTCGGGCCGTTCTCCGCGTTCGCTGACGCTGGCCGAGTTGCAGCGGCGCGGCCTGAAGGAAATTCCAGCGACCGGGCCGCTGCCGGTGTCGGTGCCTGGCGCGGTGGATGGCTGGTTCGCCTTGCACGAACGCTTCGGGCGCAAGCCGATGGCGGAGAATCTGGCACCGGCAATCGCCTATGCGCGCGCAGGGCATCCGGTGTCGGAGGTGATTGCCTATTACTGGGATCGCTCGGTGCCCAAGTTGTCGCAGTATCCGGGCTTCAAGGAACAGTTCACCATTGATGGGCACGCGCCGCGCAAGGGGCAGATGTGGCGCAACCCGAACCTTGCCAACACCTTGCAGCGGATTGCCGATGGCGGTCGCGATGCGTTCTACAAAGGCGACGTCGCCAGCAGCATTGGCGACTACTTCAAGGCCAATGGCGGCTACCTGAGCTACGAGGACATGGCTGCGCACCAAGGTGAGTGGGTCGAGCCGGTCAGCAGCAACTACCGCGGCTACGACGTGTGGGAGCTGCCGCCCAACAGCCAGGGCATCGCCGCGCTGCAGATTCTCAATGTATTGGAAGGCTACGATTTCTCGAATATCCCCTTTGGCTCGGCAGAGCACATCCATCTGTTTGTCGAAGCCAAGAAGCTGGCGTTCGCCGATCGCGCCCGCTTCTATGCGGACCCGGCATTTTCGCCGGCGCCGGTACAGCGGCTGATATCCAAAGAGTACGCCGCACAGCGCCGTGCGCTGATCTCGATGGACAAGGCCTTGAAGGAAGTGCAGCCGGGCACGCCCAGGCAGCTGGAGGAGGGCGACACCATCTACATGACCGTGGCCGATGCCGACGGCATGATGGTGTCATTGATCCAATCCAACTATCGCGGCATGGGTAGCGGCATGGCGCCGCCGGGCCTGGGTTTCATCCTGCAGGATCGCGGCGAGATGTTCGTACTGCAGAAAGACCATCCCAACGGCTATGCGCCGGGCAAGCGTCCGTTCCAGACCATCATCCCGGCCTTCATCACCAAGGACGGCAAGCCGTTCGCCAGCTTTGGCGTGATGGGCGGTGCGATGCAGCCGCAAGGGCATGCGCAGATCGTGATGAACCTGGTGGATTTCGGCATGAACCTGCAGGAGGCTGGCGATGCGCCGCGTATCCAGCATGAGGGTTCGACCGAGCCGACCGGGCGGGCCACGGCGATGCGTGATGGTGGCGAGGTCAATCTGGAAACCGGGTTTTCCTACGAGACGGTACGCAGTTTGATGCGCAAGGGGCATCGCGTGGTGTTTGCCGATGGCCCTTATGGTGGTTATCAGGCGATCATGCGTGACCCGGAAAGCGGCGTTTACTACGGCGCTTCGGAGAGCCGCAAGGACGGGCAGGCGGCGGGGTACTGATCTTTGCTTCTTGTGGTTGTAGCAGGGCCAAAGCCAAAGCCAAAGCCAAAGCCAAAGCACCCCTCCCCAACCCTCCCCTTCGCTGCGCGAAAGGGAGGGGGTAGAAGCGGCTCCGTCGCCATCTTGTAGATCGCCAAGAACGGCCCCCTCCCTTTCGCGCAGCGAAGGGGAGGGTTGGGGAAGGGGAGCTCTTCGCTGCCGTCCTTACCACCCAATTGTTCAGCCACATTGTGCAGCTGGATGCGAAGCCAGCCAGATGCGCCGCGGCAATTCACAGCTCCCGCAGCTCCCGCCTACTTGTCCAGACCTGGCGAATGCTCAGTGACTGCACGTGCTTCTTCCTGTGCCGCCTGCTCGCGCTCGATCCATGCCTCCATCATGTGCCGTGCGCGCTGCGCGAGCCGACGCTGGCGGTTGTGCTCGGCGTCCAGTATGCGGTACAGCGATACCATCACCAGCACCATCAACAACGCGAAGGGCAGCGCCGCAATGGTGATCATACCCTGCAGTGCTTCCAGCCCGCCTGCCAGCAGCAGCACCGCCGCGATCAACGCAATGGCCACCCCCCATACCAGCTTGCGCGACAAGGGCGGGTCGCCAGCATCGTCGGTGGACATGCTGGCCAGTACCAGCACCGCAGAATCGGCTGAGGTGACAAAGAAGATCATCAGCAGGACCAGCGCCAGTACTGACAGCAGCAGCGACGCCGGCAGGCTGTCAAACAGGGTGAACAGCACCGTCTCATAGCCATTGCCCAGCGCCAGCACCAGGTCGGTGTGGCCGAACAGCTGCGTCCATAGCGCGGTGCCGCCGAATACGGAGAACCACAGGAAACCGAGCAGGGTGGGGGCCAGCACCACGCCGACCACGAACTCGCGCACACTGCGACCGCGCGATACGCGGGCAATGAACGAGCCGACGAACGGTGCCCAGGCAATCCACCAGGCCCAGTAGAAAATGGTCCAGTCCGCAACCCAGGTGCTGCCGGAGAACGGCGACATGCGCAGGCTCATGGTCACCAGTTGGTTGAGGTAGGAGCCCAGCGTGGTGGTGAAGGTATCGAAGATGAAACCAGTCGGGCCCAGCACCAGCACTGCGGCCAACAGCAGCGCAGCCAACGCCAGGTTGAAGTTGGACAGCCACTTGATGCCGCGCTCCACGCCGCTGCTGGTGGACAACATGTAGAGCACGAAGGCCACGGCGATGACGGTCAGCTGCAAGGGCACATCGGCACGCAGCCCGACGACGCGTTGCAGGCCGGCGGCGATCTGGATGGTGCCAAAGCCCAGTGTGGTGGCTACACCGATCGCGGTGGCGACTACCGCGGCGATATTGACCAGCTTGCCGAACCAGCCGCGATGGTGACGGCCGATGATCGGCTGCAACATGTCGCTGACCAGGCCGCGGCCATTGCGGTTGTACTGGAACCAGGCCATCGCCAGCCCGATCAGTGCATAGATCGCCCAGGGATGCAGGCCCCAGTGGAAGAATGCATAGCGCATGGATGCGCGCGCAGCGTCCATGCTCTGCGCAGGCAGGCCTTCGGGCGGGGTGACGAAATGTGACACCGGCTCGGCCGCGCCCCAGAACACCAGTCCGATGCCCATGCCGGCCGAAAACAGCATCGACAGCCAGCTGGCATTGGAAAAATCAGGCTCGGCATCCTCGCCGCCAATACGCAGGCTGCCAAAGCGGCCGAAGGCCAGGTACAGCAGGAAGCTGAGTGTCAGGAACACGATCAGCAGGTACATCCAGCCGGCGCCTCGAACTACCTGGGCCAGTGCGGCCTGCACCACGTCGTTGAAGGGACCGGGCGCGATGCCAGCGATCAGCACCAGCAAGGCAACCAGGGCGATGGAAATTCGGAACACCATCGAGGCTTCTCCGGTCATGGGGTGGAGGGAAGCAGGCCATGGCTTGCAATACGGTCGGCGCGGATTCCGCGCCATCGGTGGAGAACGTGTTTACCCCTGTCGATCCTACTGAATGCGACGTCAGTGTTCCGTTAGCGCCATCACTGGCATGGCTTGCGCCAGTGCTATCGGTTTGTGGTCTAATGCCGCCCGAAGCGGGGGTACCGTGACCATTGGGTCGCGGTTGAGACATACCCTTCGAACCTGATCCGGCTGATACCGGCGTAGGGAAGCTTCGTGTGCCGCCAGTCGATGTGCCCGTAGTGGGCCAGGGCCGGCTGGCGTACGCCTTCGCTTCGTTCCGTCATGCGAATCCCTCGCGTGGCCTTCGCACACCGCGTGCGGACAGACAGGACGAATGCCAATGAATACACAGCCCAGCCTGCAGCAACAGGCCCAGCAACTCTCCGAGTCGGTGACCCGGCCGATTCCAGGTTCGCGCAAGATCTTCGTCGCTGGCTCGCGCGCGGACCTGCAGGTGCCGATGCGCGAAATCGCGCTGACCCGCACGCCAACCTTGTTCGGCGGCGAGGACAATCATCCGGTTACCGTGTACGACACCTCTGGTCCTTACACCGATCCGCAGGCCACCATCGATCTGGCAGCGGGCTTGGCGGCGGTGCGTACGCGCTGGATCGAAGAACGTGCCGATACCGAGCAGTTGGCCGGGCTCAGTTCCGAGTTCGGCCGTGCCCGTCAGCACGATGCCAAACTCGATGCCGTACGTTTCCCCGGCCGCACGCTGCCCCGGCGTGCCATCGGCACCGCCAATGTCACCCAGATGCACTACGCGCGCCGTGGCATTGTCACCCCTGAGATGGAATACGTCGCCATCCGCGAGAACCAGCGGCTGGACGCGGTGCGTGATGCCGGCCTGCTCGCGCAGCATCCGGGGCAAAGCTTTGGTGCCAGCATCCAGCAGATCATCACTCCGGAGTTCGTACGTGACGAAATCGCGCGCGGTCGCGCGGTGTTGCCGAACAACATCAATCATCCCGAGTGCGAGCCGATGATCATCGGCCGCAACTTCCTCACCAAGATCAACGCCAACATCGGTAACAGCGCGGTGTCGTCCGGCATCGCAGAGGAAGTGGAGAAGCTGGTGTGGGCGATCCGTTGGGGTGGCGATACGGTGATGGATCTGTCCACCGGCAAGCACATCCATGAGACACGCGAGTGGATCGTGCGCAACTCGCCGGTGCCGATTGGCACCGTGCCGATCTACCAGGCGCTGGAAAAGGTCGATGGTCGCGCCGAAGCGCTGACCTGGGAGATCTTCCGCGACACCTTGATCGAGCAGGCCGAGCAGGGCGTGGACTACTTCACCATCCACGCCGGCGTGCTGTTGCGGCATGTGCCGCTGACGGCAAAGCGGGTTACCGGCATCGTCTCGCGTGGCGGCTCGATCATGGCCAAGTGGTGCCTGGCACATCACAAGGAGAACTTCCTTTACACGCACTTTGAAGACATCTGCCAGATCATGAAGGCCTATGACGTGTCCTTCAGCCTCGGTGATGGCCTGCGCCCGGGCTGTATTGCCGATGCCAACGATGCGGCGCAGTTCGGTGAACTGGAAGCGCTGGGCGAGCTGACAAAGATTGCCTGGAAGCATGATGTGCAGACCATCATTGAAGGCCCCGGCCATGTGCCGATGCAGCTGATCAAGCAGAACATGGACAAGCAGCTGCAGGAGTGCGGCGAAGCGCCGTTCTATACGCTTGGGCCACTGACCACCGATATCGCCCCGGGCTACGACCACATCACCAGCGCGATCGGCGCAGCGATGATTGGCTGGTACGGCACTGCGATGCTCTGCTACGTGACGCCGAAGGAGCACCTGGGTCTGCCCAATCGGCAGGACGTGCGCGACGGCATCATGGCGTACAAGATCGCCGCACACGCCGCTGATCTGGCCAAGGGCCATCCGGGTGCGCAGGTCCGCGACAACGCCTTGAGCAAGGCGCGCTTCGAGTTCCGCTGGGAGGATCAGTTCAACCTCGGTCTGGACCCGGAGAAGGCCAAGGAATTCCATGACGAGACGCTGCCGAAGGATGCACACAAGCTGGCTCACTTCTGTTCGATGTGCGGTCCGCATTTCTGTTCGATGAAGATCACCCAGGATGTGCGCGAATACGCCGCCGAGCAGGGGCTGGAGGAGGCGCAGGCGCTGGCGGCGGGGATGGCCGAGAAGTCAGCGCAGTTCCGCGAGCAGGGCGCACAGGTCTACCGCGTCGAATAGACCGGCGACAGGGGCGGGGCACCCATGCCGGTGCCCCTGCCGCTGCTTGACGCCAGCGCAGGTACAGACGTGCTAGCGTGCAGCCGTCCACACCACAGGGGTAGGCCATGAAACTTCGCTTCGTTTCTCTGCTGTTCGTCTTGTCCACGCTGCTCCTGCTGGGCGCCTGCGCCAGCACCCCGCGTGTCGCCAGCCAGGCAGATCCTACTGCCGACTTTTCGCGTTACCGCAGCTTTGCCTTCTTCAGCCCGCTGGCGCTTGAGCAGCACGGCTATACCACCATCACCAGCAATCGCATCCGCGCCGCGGTACGTACGCAGATGGAGTCGCGTGGTTATCGCTTCGATGAGGCCAATCCGGACCTGTGGGTGAACCTCAACGCCTACCTGCAGGACAAGACCCAGGTCACCACGATGCCGGAAGTGGATTACGACTATTACTACAGCTATCGCGCCCGCAGCTATGTTGCCGTGCCGTACTGGCGTGACCGTACCGACGTGCGCCAATACACCGAGGGCACCTTGAACGTGGACGTGGTGGATGCGCGGAAGAAGCAATTGGTTTGGGAAGGCGTTGCGGTCGGTACGGTGGGGCGGCTGAAGCCGGAGCAGCGTGGCGAGCGGATCGATGCGGCGGTGGCGGCGATCTTTGCCACCTATCCGTATCGCGCCGGGATGGCAGCTGGCACTACTCCCTGAGTCCCGCGCCTGCGGGCCTCGGTTCAACTACCCGTTCGGCACTGGCAATGAAGGGATGCAGATGCAGCTGCGCTTGAAGTGGATCGTGATCGCGCGCAGGCACCCCTCGGCGTGGTTGCTGGGGGTGCAGTTGCTCGGGGTATTGCTGTACCCGGCGATGGAGCACATGCCGGCTGGGCGCGCGCTGTTTGGTGCGTTCGGCATGCTGGTGCTGGGCTTGGCGGTATGGGTGGTGCGGCGCAGCCCGCTGCTGTTGTGGCTGGCCTTGACCCTGGCGATCCCGGCGGTGGTGTTCTCCATCGCCGGTGCCTTGTTGGGGCGCTATTCGCTGATCGCGGTGGCGCAGGCATTCGAGAGCCTGCTGTACTTCTATACCTCCTGCAGCCTGATCGCCTACATGCTGCAGGATCACAAGGTCACGCGTGATGAGCTGTTTGCCGCCGGCGCCACCTTCACCTTGCTGGCCTGGGCATTCGCGTTTGCCTATTCAGTGTGCCAGCACATCTATCCGGGCAGTTTTGTCGCCACCAACGAAGGCGATTTCAGGAGCTGGGTCGAGTTGCTTTATCTCAGCTTCAGCTTGTTGTCAGGGGTGGGCCTGAGTGACGTGGTGCCCGTGCACCCGCAGGCACGTGCTTTGGTGATGCTGGAGCAGTTTGCGGGCGTTATGTACGTTGCATTGGTGGTTTCGCGGCTGGTTGGCCTGACCATCTACAAGGCAGAGAAAACTGAACGCTAGATAAAAAAATCGCGCCAGAAGGCGCGAATCATGTAGCTGATTATGTAATTACGTCGGCGAGAGAGAGCCTGATGTCGTCCACGTTTGGCACGTGGGGAACCTGGTTAGAGTAATATCTGTTCCAGATAAAACATTTGCTCTGTGCGTTGATGCCTTTTGCGGAATTTGGCGGCTTGTAAGGGCATGGGCCCGGATAGCTGGACACAGGATGCGTGTCCGCCAGCGATTTTGAAAGACCGCGATGGCAACGAATCCCACCGAAAAACCTAGCTCTGACCGACTGCGCGTCGGTGAGTGTCTGGTAGTGCTTTCCTCTCGTGAGGTGCACTTGCCAGGAACACACAAAACCCAGCGGCTCACGCCCAAATCGGTGGGCGTGTTGTTGGCGCTTGCGCGCAAGCCAGGCCAGGTGGTGACCCGCGAGGAACTGTTTGCCGAGGTCTGGCCGGACACCATGCCGACCAATGATGTGCTGACCCAGGCCGTAACCCAGCTGCGCAAGGTGTTTGCCGCAACCGAGGCCGGTGAGGCCGCGCCTTATATCGAGACCATCGCCAAAACCGGCTATCGGTTGCTTGCCCCGGTGGCCTGGGAGTCAAGGGCAGATGTCGTGGCTGTTGATGCGTTCGAGCGTGTTGATGTGCCGGACACGGCTTGTGCACCTGCAGACGCACGCGAAACAGCACGCAACAAACGTCGCAAGCTGCGTCGATATGGCTTGTTGGCAATTGGTATCGTGTTGTTGCTCAGTACCTTGGTAATGGCATGGTTGTTGTGGCGTGATGCGCCATTGCAGGTTGATGCGACGGTTGTCGAAGGCAACCGGGTGGTGGGCAGCCCTGCACGTCCCTATCGTTTGATCACCGCAAGCGAAGGCGTTGAGGTCAATCCTTCGCTTTCGCCTGATGGTGCGCTGGTGGTGTTCGCCCGCGAAAAGGACAACAGCTCCAGCTTGTGGATACAGAGCGTGAGCAATGCCACCGCAACGCCGCTGCTGGTGCCACCTGCGGGGGCATCGGACCGTTTCCCGGTGTGGTCACCCAACGGCCGCAATATTGCCTTTGCGCGCTTCCTTCCGCAGGGCGATTGTGAGGTGTTGGTGGTGTCGGCTACGGGTACTGGCCTGCGTCGGGCCACGCGTTGCGATGGTACCGACATGCTCAGCTTTGACTGGGCGCCGGACGGTGCCAGCCTGTTGTTTGGCTCGATGACCGGCCGTTACGCCAGCCGCGGTATCCGCAGTCTGGATCTGGCATCGGGACGCTGGTCGTCTTTGCAGTACCAGATGGGCACTGACGATTTCGACTATGCGCCGCGCTATTCGGCGGACGGCAAAAAGATCGGCTTCGTGCGTAATCCCCAGGTCGGGGATATGTGGGTGATGGACGCCGATGGCAGCAATGCACAGCGTTTGACCGACGAAGCCGCCGAGATTCGTGGCTGGAGCTGGTTGGGGTCGGATGAAATGGTGTTTGGCCGCCGCATCGACAGCGAAGCACGCCTGTATCGGTTGGACGTGGCCACGCGGGCGTTGCGTGACATGGGCATTGATAACGCACAGAGTCCAGCGGTGTCCCGGGGCGGTGGCAATCTGGCATTCATGCGCAGCCAGCCGCAGATCGGCTTGTTCCGCATTCCGCTGGGCAGCGGCGGTGCGCCACAGCGCTTGTTTGCTTCGTCGGCGCGGGATGGCCAGCCGATGGTCTCGCCTGATGGTGCGCAGCTGGCCTTTACCTCGGACCGGTCCGGTGCGTTTGCGCTGTGGTGGGCGCGCCTGAATGAACCTGCATCCCTGCAGATGATCGAAGGCTTGCGCCCTGAGGCGCGCCAGCCGATGGACTGGTCCAGCGACGGGCGGCGTCTGCTGGTGACTGGCCGCGATGCGGATGGGGCGCCGGGTATTTATGAGGTGGCGCCCGAAGAAGGCCATTGGAGCAAGCTGCCGGTGCCTGCGCGTGAACCGTTGCAGGCGATTTATGGGCCTGCAGCCAATACGTTGCTGGTGGTGGAGCGTGGTGACGACGAGCGGATGACGCTGACCTTGTTCGATCGTAGTCAGCAGCCCTGGAAGCGCCTGGCATCATTGGATGGTGTGTCGCAGGTGCGCTACGACGCGGCAGGGCAACGGGTCCTTTTCACACGATTGGCCAGTGGCGGGCTGTGGCAGGTTGCGGCAAGCCTGGCACCGGACAGCATGAAGACCGTGCACGCCGAGTTGCCCAGTCGCTGGCGGTACCGCACTTGGGCGGTGGCGGCCAATGGTGCGGTGGAATACCTGGACATCAGCCGCGACTGCAGCAGCCGGCTTACTGCCATTGCCGGAAATGGAACCAGCCAGTGTCTGGATGCGAGCCGTTTCAGTGCGGGCAATGGCGTGAGTCTTGCTCCTGATGGCAAGGCGGTTTTCGTCGCCTTGGTCGCTGCGGACAATGCCGATATCGGGATGATGCGTATTCCGCAACGTGCCCCGCGGCGGGTGATGGGGCTGGCTAAGTGGTTGTCGCCGTAAGGAAAAATTGTTTCGGAAATTTTTCGTATGACTTATCGGGAAGAATTCGCAGCATTCTAAGCGGACTTTCCTGACCCGCTTCGCCAAAGTTGGCAAAACGTTCGCTCAATAAGAGCAAACGATGGTGTGCGACATGCGGCAGGTTTCGTGGGTGGATCGTGGTCAGTCGGTATCGTTCGAAAAGCCTGCGGAGGACGGCCCGCGGCCAGCCTGTGTCGGCGTGGCCCGGCTGGGCAGCCTGCAGACCTCGGGCACTGTGTTCACCGTGTGGCTGCAGCTGCGTGGCACTGCCTGGGTTGAATCCAAGGAAGGCAAGTTCCGTCTGCGCCAGCGCGAGTGGATTGCTTTTGAAAAGGAATCGCGTCCGCTGATCCAGGCGGGCCGTGATGGCATGTGCATCGGCATCAGTCTGGATACCGATGCACTGCGCATGCTCGGCACCCTGGCCGACTGCAGTGTCTATACCGGTCGTGGCCGCATGAGCCTGGGCGAGGCGCGCTTGGCGTTGCGCCTATGGCGCGAGGCGCAGGCACCGGGAGCGACCGTCCATCAGTTGCGCCCCCTGCTGCTGCACCTTGCCTCGCTGCAGCGTGATCTTGCCGGCACCGTGCAGCGCTGCCCGGGCCGTTCGCGCATCCGCAAGCGCCAGGTGTTTGGTCGCATGCAGCGCGCACGCATGTACCTGGAAGGCAATAGCCACCGGGTCGTGCGCATTGGTGAGCTGGCCGAGCTGACCAATTTCTCCAGCTGGTATCTGTCCAAGACCTTCCAGAGTCTGTATGAAGAGAGTCCCCAGTCGCTGTCGGCAAGGCTGCGGCTGGAGCGTGCAGCGATGCTGTTGCGCGATACCGACATGATGATCGGTGAAGTGGCCTCCGCCAGCGGTTTTGACAACTGCTGCAGCTTTGCACGGGCGTTTCGTGCACGTTTTGGTGCATCGGCAACGCAGTATCGGGAGCTGCCAGAAGTGTTGAGGCCAGACTCGGCAAAGCTTAAGGACGACTCGCGCAAAACCAAGGTGGCAGTACGAACGTAACGTTCAGGGGTGTTTAACACACCGCTAACTTTGTCGTTTGTTTAGCTCTTTGGAGAGATTGATGAAGCTTCGTAATTCTGCAGTGCGGTTGGGCTTGCTCCCGGCCGGCATTGCTATTGCCTTGACCCCGTCTTTTGCTTCGGCGCAGGAAGCTGCTGCCGGTGCCACCACCCTCGATCGCCTGGAAGTCACCGGCTCGCGTATTCGCGGCGCCAACATGGAGACCCAGCAGCCGATCCTGACCCTGAGCCGTGAGAACCTGGAAAAGCAGGGCTTCACCTCGGTGGCCGACGTACTGCAGAACATGACCTCGGCCGGTTCCCCGGCAATCTCGCGTTCGGAATCGCTGGCTTCGGGCGAGAACGTGGGCGGTTACTACATCGATATCCGCAACCTGGGCGCCAACCGCACCCTGGTGCTGATGAACGGCAAGCGCCTGGGCGCTACCTCGGGTGGCTACCAGGATCTGAGCCAGATCCCGATGTCGGCCATCGAGCGCATTGAAGTCCTGAAGGACGGCGCTTCGGCCATCTACGGTTCGGACGCCATTGCCGGCGTGGTCAACGTGATCACCCGCAAGAAGTTCGACGGTGCTGAAGCCAACGTCCATGTCGGCCAGTACGGCGAAGGCGACGGTGAGCTGAAGCAGTACTCCTTCACCATGGGCGCCACCGGCGAGCGTGGCAGCCTGACCCTGTCGGCTGAGTACTCCAAGCAGGATCCGGTGATGGCCGGTGACCGTTGGTACTCGCGTGATGGCGGCCGTGGCCCGAACTCGACCTCGGCTGACTGGAGCGCGCTGACCAACAAGGGCAGCTGGCTTGGTCCGTGCGGCCCGGGCGGTGCAGACGCATGGTGCACCCTGAATCAAGGTGGCGATCCGAAGAATGTTGCTGACTACCATCCGATTACCCAGGATGAGTTCACCAACGCCAACCCGGAAATGAGCCTGCAGACCGGCATCGAGCGCAAGTCGGTGTACGTCAATGGCACGTACGACTTCACCGATAACATCTCGTTCAATGCGGACATCCTGTACAACGAGCGCAACACCGACCAGCAGATCGCTGGTTACCCGTACCAGTCGCAGTCGGCAGCAATCAACACGCCGATGGCCGCCAACTCGGCATTCAACCCGATCGGCAAGGAAATCCAGTTCCGTCGTCGTCTTTCGGAAGTGCCGCGTACCACCGACAGCCAGCTGAAGACCCTGCGCTTTGCGCCGTCGGTCAGCGGCTTCTTCGATTTCGCAGGCAAGTCGTTCGACTGGAACGTCGGCGCACTGTTCAACCGCAACGAGTCGGTCAAGAGCAATCACGGCGACATGAGCCTGATCGCTGCGCGTCAGGCATTGGGCCAGTCGTTCATCGACGCCAATGGTGTTGCCCGTTGCGGCACCGCGGCCAAGCCGATCGCCGGCTGCCTGGCATGGAACCCGCTGCTGCCGATCGGCGTTGCAGGCCCGGGTTCGCTGGACAACAAGGAACTGCAGGAATTCCTGTTCCCGACCTTCACCACCACCGGCGTCTCCAAGACCACCTCCTTCACCGCTGACCTGGCTGGTTCGATCGTGACCCTGCCGGCTGGTGAGCTGGGCTTCGCGTTCGGTATCGAGCACCGCGAAGAACAAGCACGCTACGTGCCGGATGCGTTCATGCAGTCGGGCCAGTACACCGGTCTGGCGCAGAGCACCACCAACGGCAAGTATGATCTGGACGAGGTCTACCTCGAACTGAACATCCCGGTGCTGGCCGACATGGCGTTCGCCAAGGAACTGACCATCAACGTTGCTGGCCGTTACTCGGACTACAGCAACTTCGGCGACACCGTGAACGGCAAGTTCGGCGTGACCTGGCGTCCGCTGGATGAACTGCTGGTCCGTGGTACCTACGCCGAAGGCTTCCGTGCACCGTCGATCGACAACATGTACGGCGGCGTTGGCGCGAGCTTCGAGCGTTACATCGATCCCTGCTCGGTAGGCGTGGCTGGCAGTGTTGCCGGCAATGCCGCATGCACCGCCGCTGGCGTGTCCCCGAACTACGTGCAGCTGGGTCAGGGTTATGTGCCGTGCACCACCTCGCCGTGCGCTACCCCGGACCAGTTCATGTCTGGTTCCAATCCGAACCTGAAGCCGGAAACCTCCAAGAGCAAGACCATGGGTCTGGTGTGGAGCCCGCGCTGGGTGCAGGGTCTGGACATCTCGCTTGACTGGTACAACTACCAGATCAGCGACATGATCATCTCCGACAGCGTCAGCCGCATCCTGCGTGATTGCTACGTGCTGGGTAACAGCAGCCGTTGCGCCGGTATCGTGCGTGCGGCCGATGGCCACATCAGCGAGATGTTCTATGGCCTGGCCAACCTGGGCCAGATGGAAACCGAAGGCTACGACCTGGGCGTGAAGTACCGTCTGCCGGAGATGTCGTTCGGTCAGATCTCCATCGACTCGCAGACCAGCTACACCGCCAAGTACGACGAAGCCGGCCAGAACAAGGCTGGTGACAACATCACCATCGGCAACGTCGGTTCTCCGGGTATCTTCCGCGTGCGCTCGAACCTGGGCGTGAATTGGGAGTACGGCGACTTCGGTGTCAACTACACCGCGCGTTACTACTCGGGCATGAAGGAAAGCTGCATCACCACCGCCGAGGGTTGGTGTGACCAGCCGAACCGTTACCAGAACGGTGAAAAGGCTCCGCTGCGTACCACCGGTTCGAACACGTTCCATGACCTGCAGGTCAGCTACAAGGCTCCGTGGGATGCCACCATCGCAGTGGGCGCGAACAACCTGTTCAACCACCGCGGTGCGCTGCAGTACTCGGCACCGAACAGCGCCTTCGCGTACTACGGCGGCTTCGACATCGGTCGCTTCCTGTACCTGAAGTACACCCAGCGCTTCTGATCCATCGAAGCACTGTGATGCATGACAAAGGGTGGGCCGTAAGGCCCACCCTTTTTCTTTGCGCGCTGGGTAATCCTTGCTGCAGGGTGTGCATTGCCCGCCAGTCAGTGGCGCAGTGAAAGCAGGGCGACAGGTAATCCATCAACACCTGCAGCCCCGTGGGCCCGTAGCCCGGATAAGCGCGGCGCAGCCGGGATGAGCCGTGCAACGCCAGCCAACGCTGCGTGCGCAGGTCAATCACCTTCAATATGCAGAAACAACAACGGCCGCTATGCGGCCGTTGTCATTCAATCCCGGGTTTGCAGCGCAACCAAGCGCAGTCTCAGGCCTCCAGGCTCAAGCCCATCAGCTCATCGGCCATCGCCCGCCACTGCTCCAGCTTGGGCAGTACACCGACATTGGCCAGATACTGCTCATCAACTGCGGTACCGGCGGCCAGCGCAGTGGCGACGTGGACGGCACCGGCCACCCAGAAGCTGCGCACGTTCGAACGCCCCGGTTGCAGCTGGAACGCGACCGCCTCGATGATCGGCATTGGCAGGCCCCACAGACCCATCAGATAGGCGCCGGCCTCGGCATGGCCGGGACGCGTGTCATCCGCATCGGCAGGCAGGCGCTCGTCGCGCACGCCCGGCAACAGCAGGCCGATATCGGCCAGCAGGGCGGCGGTGGAGCCCAGCTCGGCGCTGGATGCAGGCAGCATCTTGGCGGCCAGGCGTGAGGCCATCAGCGCGCGTGATTGCAGTGCGTTGCGCTCAGGTCCCGACATGCCGGGCAGGGCGAATACTTCACTGGCCAATACCAGGTCACGCAGGGTAGCCATACCCAGACGGGTCACCGCACCACGCAGATCGGAGATGGCGCGGCCGCTGTTGAAGAACGCAGAGTTGGACAGCTGCAATACCTTGGCGGCGATGGCCGGGTCGGCTGCGATCAGCTTGGCGATCTCCGCAGAGTCGCTTTCCTCATCCTCTTCCAGCGCGTGGGTCAGGCTGATGTACAGATGTGGCGGAGACGGCAGCTTTTCGATGCGGCCGATGGTCTGGCGCAGGCGCGGGCTGTCCAGCAGTTCGCGCAGTTCCTCCAGGCTGGTCAGTGCTTCAAGCAGCACTTCCGGGGCCAGTGGCAGCGGCAGGAAACGATGGGCCACGCCAATGATGCGGGCCGATGGCACGCGCTGATTGTTGTCGCCGTCGATCAGTGCGATGCGGATGGTTTCCGGACGCAGCGTCCGGATCTGCCCAAGCAGGGTGGCCGGGGCCAGGTCGGGCAGTACCGGCGCAACGATGATCGCGTCGATGGTGGCCGAGGACACGGCAACGATTGCCGCACTGCCATCCGGGACCGACTGTACTTCCCACTCATCGCCCAGATCGGCGACGTACTCAAGCAGCTCGGCCGACAGGTTGGCTTCGCCGCCGACTAACAGGATTCGCAAGACACTTCCCCTTGGACAAAACGCAAAAGCCGCACAAAAAACAGGCCGGAAACCGGCCTGCCAATGTAGCTGCTTGCTGGCAAAGGGTCATGCCCTCTACCAGGAAAACGTGATGGTTGTCGCTACGCAGGGCCAGTGTTACGACCCTGCGCCGGCACAATCAGACGTCCTGTTCCTGGGTGGCGAGGTAGGTCTTGTGCGCCTCGCTGAGGATGCGCTTGGCTTCGGCGGCGTCGCCCCAGCCTTCGATCTTGACCCACTTGCCCTTTTCCAGGTCCTTGTAGTGCTCGAAGAAGTGGCCGATGCGCTCCAGCCAGTGGCTGGACACCTGGGCGATGTCTTCGACGTGGGCGTAGCCGCTGAAGATCTTGGCGACCGGCACGGCCAGGATCTTTTCGTCGCTACCGGCTTCGTCGCTCATCTTCAGCACGCCGACCGGGCGGCAACGTACCACCGAACCCGGCACCAGCGGCAGCGGCAGCACCACCAGCACGTCGGCCGGATCGCCGTCGCCGCACAGGGTCTGCGGCACGAAGCCGTAGTTGCAGGGGTAGCGCATCGGCGTGGACAGGATGCGATCGACGAACATCGCGCCGCTTTCCTTGTCCATTTCGTACTTCACCGGCTCCGAATCCTTCGGGATCTCGACGATGACGTTGATTTCTTCCGGCGGGTTCTTGCCCGGCGAGACCAGTTTCAGGCCCATTGCGCTGACTCCGAATCGTTGTTGGTTGAAAAAGAGCTCCATTCTACGCGCACGGCTATTGCGACGCACCAAACCGCCGCTGGCGGCGCGATCCAAGCCGGATGAGTGCGAGGAACACATCGTCGCGCAACCCATATGAGAATTATTATCATTATCAATGTATGCTTGCCCGCCCAAGGGCGCCTTGTGCAGGCAGCCTGTCCTGCCTTCGCCGCCTCCAATGCCCAGCAACGCCACCACCTTGACCGAACTGCTGATCCGCGAACGCCCGGCCTTGCTGCGTCTGGTGCGGCAGATCCTCGGCGCTGACGGCGCTGCCGACGACGTCATCCAGGGGGTGTGGTTCAAGGTGCGCGGGGTTGGCAACGATCAGGTCATCGGCAACCCGCGTGCCTATCTGTTCCGCTTGGCCAGCAATCTGGCCACCGATCATGGCCGCGAGCGGACCCGCCGCCTGCGCCTGCAGGCCGAGAACTACCTGTGGGGGCCGGACGAGGTGCTGTCCACCGAAGAGCAGGTGATGGCCCAGGACGAGCTGGCTCGGGTTCTGGAAGCTGCCGAGCACTTGCCCGAGCCTACCCGCAGCATGTTCCGCCTCAACCGCCTGCAGGGATTGACCCAGCCGGAAGTGGCCCGGCGCATGGGAGTATCGGTGACCACCGTCGAAAACCATCTGCGGCTGGCCCTGCAGCGCCTGGCCTGGGCGCGCAGCGGCAACTAGCCCCGCAGCTACCCTTGGGGATGCGGGGCTGCCAATCGTCTTGTATTCCGTCCGTACCCACCAACAGCATCACCACCTGAGCCAGCCCATGCGCCCGCCGTCCTCTCCCGTTCCGTCCGAGAATCCCGTTGCGCAGCAGGCGCGCGACTGGCTGCTGCGGTTGGCATCGGGAACCATGGGCGAGCCTGACATGCAGGCGTTCGAGCAATGGTTGCTGCTGCCCGGGCACCCCCATGCGTTTGAACATGAACGGGTGCTTTGGCGCAGCCTCGCCGCCCGCCCGCAGACCACGGTGGTAGCGCAGCGGCCGGCGCGGCGTGCGCAACGGCGCTGGTTGGCGGCGATGGCGGTGTTGGCGCTGTTCTGCGGGGTGATGTCGGCGCCGGAGCTGGCGCTGCGCATGCGCGCGGACCACCGCGCGGACGTGGCCATCCAGCATGTCCACCTGCCCGACGGTTCAACCGCAGTGCTGGATGCCGGCGCGGCCATTGCCGTGCATTACGGCGAGGCCACGCGGCGTATCGAGCTGCTGCGCGGGCGCGCCTGGTTCGAGGTTGTGCCGCAAGCCGGCGCGCCATTCCGCGTTACGGTTGGTGATGGCGTGGTGGAGGATATCTCCACCGCGTTCGTGGTCAGCCGGGAAGCTGATCGCGTCGATACCGCGGTCGAACAGGGGCGCGTGCGGGTTGCGGCGCGTCCGGATCAAGGCTGGATGTACCTGCAGGCCGGACAGGCAGCTGGCTGGAGCAAAGGCGGTGTTGCCGAGTTGGGCGCGGGACTGGCACCAGATCACGTCGCTGCATGGCGGCGCGGCGAGTTGTTGTTGGAAAACGTGCCGGTGACGCAGGTGCTGGCCGAGTTGGGGCGTTATCGGCCAGGCCATGTATTCGTGCGTGGTGATCTGTCGGCGTTGCCGCCGATCAATGCCGCGTTGCGTCTGGATCAACCCGAGCAGGCGCTGGATGCGCTGGCTGCGGGCAGTGGCTTGCGCGTGACGCGGTTGCCGTTCGGCATCGCCATCGTGCAGGCACAGGAAAACGAGCTGCCAGCGCGTCGCTAGCTGAGCTGGGCGATTGATCTTGGGGGTTTGCCCGGCTCATTCGTCTTAACCCCGACCGTACCTCAGCCGCCGCCACGTACGTCGAACCTCCGCCGCCTCATTGCGGCTTCGACAACAGGATTTTCAATGCCCAGTTCTTTCCGCGCCGGCCCACGCCTGCGCCTGTCCCGTCTGCACGTTGCAATGCTGGCCGCCGGCCTGGCGGTGCTGACGCCCGCCATTCCCGCAATGGCGCAGGCCACCGTTGCCAGCGCCAGCGCACAGTTCGACATCCCAGCGCAGCCGCTTGCCGCAGCGCTGGGCCAGTACATGCGTCAGTCCGGCGTGCAGGTGGCCTATGCCGCCGCCCTGGCTGACGGTGCGACCTCGGCACCGGTTTCCGGCCAGCTGGCACCGGCAGCGGCGCTGCAGCAGCTGCTGCGCGGCACCGGCCTCGCTGCCCGCCGCAGCGGCAATGGCGCGGTGACTCTCGAAAAGCTGCCGGCGGGGGCGAACGCGGAAAACCTGGTCGTGACCGGCACCCTGAGCGTGGCCGGCGATCAGCGCGGTGGCGAAGGCAGTGGCAGCGATGCCGCGCGCCTGCTCGATACCTATCGCACCACCGGTTCGACCGCCTACATCCCGCAGCAGACCATCGAACGCTTCCGTGGCACCTCCACCGCCGACATCATCAAGGGCGTGGCTGGCGTCACCGCCGGTGATCCACGCGTGGGCAATGCCCTGGACGTGAACATCCGTGGCATCCAGGGCCAAAGCCGCATCCCGGTGATCATCGATGGTGGCCAGTCGACCATGGATACCTATCGTGGTTACGCTGGCCAGTCACAGCGCACCTACCTCGATCCGGACCTGATCTCCAACATCACCATCACCAAGGGGCCGAGCCTGCAGGCAAATGCTTCCGGCGGCATCGGTGGCGTGGTCGAGATGGAGACCTTGAAAGTGGATGACGTGCTGCGCGAAGGCCGTGACAGCGGCATCCGCGTGCGTACCGGCCTGGCCAACAACAGTGCCAACAACGTGCCCGATTACAGCGCCGCACCACGTACCGACCGCAACGCCACCGGCAACCAGTTCGCCAACGTGGCCGTGGCCCAGCGCTGGGATCGCTTCGACCTGGTCGCCGCCTATGCCTGGCGCGATACCGGCAACTACTTTGGCGGCAAGCACGGCTACGACGACTTCCCGCAGACCCGGCGCACGCTGGCACCGCTGAACCCGCCGCGCACGGAAGTGTTCAATACTTCCTCGCGTTCGGAGTCGGCACTGCTGAAGGGCACCTGGCGTATCGATGATGCGCAGACGCTGGAACTGGGCTACCGCCGCTATGAAGGCACTGCCGGCGAAATCATGGCCTCGCAGATCATCCGCGTGGACCGCGACCGCGTGCCACAGTGGGACCCGGGCCATGTCGACATGGACAGCTACAGCCTGCGCTACCGCTTCAATCCGGACAGCGCCTTGGTCGACCTGCGTGCAAACGCCTGGTACACCGACGCCGAAAGCCTGATGTACAACAGCCTCACCGGCATCACCCCGTGGTACTTCGACCGCCGCACCGAGTGGTACGACGCGCCGAGCTTCAGCGGCAACCCCGGCTACAAGGATGCCTATGCCAACCCGCTGAAGCAGCAGCGCTTCGGCATGGACGTGAGCAATACCTCGCTGCTGGAAACCAGCGCGGGTCTGTTCACCTTCGACTACGGCCTGTCGCTCAGCGACGAGGACATCCGCCCGAATTCGCCGATCAAGCACGACGATCTGGTCAACAACCGCTTCCTGCGCAACGCCGAGCGCAAGGAATACAGCGCGGTCGCATCGATCAAGTGGGAACCCAATGAACATTGGGAGTTCATTGCCGGTGGCCGCTGGAACCGGGTCAATGTGCACGACCGCAATCGCCTGGCGACCGAAGACAAGTTCGAGGCCCAAGGTCAGTACCGCTACACGCAGCTGCTCAACGGTGACCCGAGCCTGCCGTCATGGCGTGCCAAGCGCATCGCGATGCTGAACTGGTACCCGGATGCCAATGGCAACTTCACCGAAGCGTCGCTGCTGGCCTCGCCTTACAAGAAGGGCACGGTGGCCGACATTGGCGGTTGGAACTTCCATGATGCCGATGCCGCCGAAGATCTGATGGTGCCGGTGAGCTGGACCTGGTCCAAGCCGATCAAGCGTCGCGACAGTGCGTTCTCACCGACTGCAAGCGTTACCTACCACTTCGACGACGACAGCATGGTCTACCTCAAGTACGCCGAGGGCACCAAGCTGCCGAGCCTGTTCGAAACGACGTTGGGTCTGTTCACCGCCGCAAAACCCGTTGGCGAGCTGAAGCCCGAGCGCTCCGGCAGCTGGGAAATCGGCGCCAGCACCATCAAGCACGACCTGTTCGCCAATGGCGACCAGCTGGCACTGAAGCTGGCCTACTTCGATACCCGCGTGGATGACCTGATCACCCGCGATTACCGCACGCTGTCGGCCGGCCTGATCCGCAATGTGGATCGCTTCAAGGTGTCAGGCATGGAGTTCCAGTCCAACTACGATGCAGGCAAGGTGTTCGCCGACCTGTCCGCGCACTACTACTTCAAAGCCAAGACCTGCGCGCCGGATATCGCCGCTGAGCGTCGTGAGTACGGCATCAAGCGCAACATCGAGGAGCTGAAGAACACCCCGAACTGCGTGGACGGTGGCTTCGAGGGTTCGTACAGCAATACCCAGAACCCGCCGCGTTACACGGTCAACATGACCCTGGGTTCACGCCTGTTCGATGAGCGCCTGACCTTTGGTACCCGCGTGGTGCACAACGCTGGCCCGATCAGCAAGCTGGACAAGGAATGGAACGTCGGCCTGTCGGCGATCCAGCAGCTGTACCGCCCGGCGACCATCGTCGACCTGTTCGCCAGCTGGTCGTTCAACGACCAGTGGAACCTGGACGTCAATCTGGACAACGCCACCGACCGTTACTACCTGGACCCGCTGGCGCTGGGCATCCTGCCGGCACCAGGCCGTACCGCGCGGATGGCACTGACCTTCCGCTATTGATGGATAGGGTGTGATCGATGCAGCAGGTGATCCCGGCGCGGCAGCGCCGGGATCACCGGTTGCAGCACACCGTGCAGGCCACTTGGGGGAAGGCCCCCGGCAGACGTCTCAATCAGGACGACCGGCCCTTTCATCAAAAGAGGCAGCCGGTTTCCCCCTCCGCTTCGTTGTTGCAGACCATGACCACGACCGAAACCATTGCAGCTCCCACCCGTAGCCAGCGTCTGAAGGCGGCTACCAGAACCACCCACGATTCGCTGGACAAGCGGATCATGTCCGAGGACATCTTTGCCAGCCGCGAGCGCTTCGCCAAGTTCGTGCGCGTGCAATACCGTTTCCACCGCGACATCCAGGCGCTGTATGCAACGCCGCTGCTGCGCGCGCTGTTGCCGGATCTGGAACAGCGCCAGCGTCTGCAGCAGATCGTTGCTGATCTGGGTGATCTGCAGCAGGACGTTCCCGCCGACAGCGCCGCCGTCATCCCCGACGATATCGAGCTGCCGCAGGCGCTGGGTTGGCTGTACGTGGCTGAAGGCTCCAACCTCGGTGGCACCATCCTGTTCAAGTTGGCCAGCAAGCTGGGTTTGGGCGCGCAGTTCGGTGCCAGTCACCTGGCCGCACATCCGGATGGCGCCGCCCGCCACTGGCGTGAGTTCACTGCGTCGCTGGATGCCATCAGCATGACCGAAGCGCAGGAAGCGGCGGCCATCGAAGGCGCCGATGCGGCGTTCCGTACGGTGCGTGGCTACGTCGAGCAGGAATTCGCCTGATGCAGGCGGGCGCACCAGCAGACACGACGAAGGCAGCGACGTGATCCGCTGGCTGTGGTTCTGCATGGGATGGTTGATGGTGGCGCTGGGCGTGATTGGCGCGTTGCTGCCGGTGATGCCGACCACCATCTTCCTGATCCTGGCGGTATGGTGCTTTTCCAAATCCTCGCCACGCTTTGAAGCGTGGCTGCTGCAGCATCCGCGCTACGGTCGGCCGTTGCGGCTGTGGCGCGAGCAGGGTGCGGTGAGCCGCAAGGGCAAGTGCTTTGCCGCTGGCGGCATGGCGCTGGGCTATGTGCTGTTCTTCATCGGTGCGCATCCGAGCTGGAAGCTGGCCGTGCCGGTGGCTGTTTTCTTCCTGGCCAGTGCTGCCTATGTGTTGTCGCGGCCCAGCCCGCGGGAGCCGGCCGATGGTGGTGAGCAGCCATGATGCAGTCCGTCGCCGTCGCCGTCGCCGTCGCCGCGCTTCCACCTGCATCAGCCCGATGCGACATCTGTTCGTACCACGTTCAACGCACCAGCCAGATCGCCAGTGCGACTTTCTTCCACGACGATCCGGAATCTTTCCATGCACGCTGACATTTCCTCGACCGCTAGCACACAGGCACTCACGCCCTGGGCCATGTACCAGTCCGCCGACTGGGTGGTGCAGGCGGTGATGATCTGCCTGGCATTGGCATCGCTGGCAACCTGGACGGTCCTGATCGCCAAGACATTGGAGCTTGGTCGTATCGGCCGTGAGCTGCAGGCTGCGCGCGAGGTGCTGGAGGTCAGTGGCAGCCTCGATAGTGCGGAGGCGCAGCCGTTGCTGCAGCAATCGGACCTTGCACGCGGCATGCTGGGTGCGGCGCGTACCGAGCTGGCCTTGTCCGCCGATGCGCAGGGCCATGATGGCGTCAAGGAACGTCTCGGCTCGCGGCTTGAGCGCATCGAGCTGGGTAACAGCCGGCGCCTGCGCAGCGGTGTCGGTCTGTTGGCCAGCATCGGTGCAGTGGCACCGTTCGTCGGTCTGTTCGGCACCGTGTGGGGCATCATGAACAGCTTCGTCGGCATCGCCGCGTCCAACACCACCAATCTTGCCGTGGTTGCACCGGGCATCGCCGAAGCCTTGCTGGCCACTGCGATGGGCCTGGTCGCGGCAATCCCCGCGGTTGTGATCTACAACCACTTCAGTCGCCGCCTGCTGAGCCTGCGTGCACTGGGCGGTGACATCTCCGCCAGCGTGCAGCAGATCGTCTCGCGCGATCTGGATTGCGGCCGCGCGCTGCCGCGCGACGCGCGCTGAGGTCTGGCAATGGCAATCCGTACTTCCCGCGAGTCCGACGACGAAGCGCTGGACGAAGCGCACGAGATCAATGTCACCCCGTTCATCGACGTGATGCTGGTGCTGCTGATCATCTTCATGGTGGCCGCGCCGCTGGCCACCGTCGATGTGCCGGTGGAACTGCCGGCCAGCAGCGCCAAGCCACAGCCGCGCGATGCCGAACCGCTGTTCCTCACCGTGCAGGCGGATCTGTCGCTGCGCGTTGGTGAGACTGCGGTGTCGGCTGACGCGCTGCCAGCGGAACTGGAGAAACGCACCCAGGGTGATCATTCGCAGGGTATTTTCCTGCGTGCCGACCGTTCGGTCAGCTATGGCGACCTGATGGAAGCCATGAACCTGCTGCGTCGCGCCGGTTACCTGAAAGTGGCGCTGGTCGGGGTAGAGCAGTCGCCGTGACCGCCGCTACTGCATCCTCCCGCCTGCGCTGGGGTGGCAGTTTCGCGCTGGCGCTGCTGCTGCACGCCGCGGTCATCGGCGCGGCGCTGTGGTGGAGTCTGCGCACGCCGCCCGTGCTGGCTGACCAGCAACCGCTGGAAGCGGTACTGGTCGACCTGGCCGAGACGCCCGAAGCTCCACCCGCCGCGCCAACCGAGATCCCGCAAGGCCCGCCGCAGCAGGAGCAGCAACGCAGCGAGCCGACCCCGGCGCCGCGCCTGGAACGCGAGCCACCGCCGCAGGCGCCGGAGGTGGTTGACGCGTACGTGCCGCCGCAACCGCGCGAACAGGTACCTGCCTCCGACGCCCATAGCGTCGACCAGACCCTGGCGCCGCCGGATGTCAGCGCCAAGCCCAGTGAGCGCTACGCCGCCCGGCAGACCACCGCCGGGCAACAGGCGCAGGCCTCGGTTACCTGGCAAGGACAGCTGTTGGGGCATCTGGAAAAATACCGTCGCTACCCACGCTTGGCCGAGCGTCTGCGTCAGCAAGGCGTGGCCTATGTGCGCTTCAGCGTGGACAGGCAGGGCAGGGTCAGCAATGCCCGGATCGGCCGCAGCAGCGGTCATGACAGCCTGGACGAGGCCACGCTGGAGACGGTGGCACGCGCAACACCGGTGCCAGCACCGCCAGCGGATGTGGCTGGCGACCCTGTGGAAGTGATGGTGCCGGTGGAGTTCT
Organism: Stenotrophomonas sp. STEN021; assembly: GCF_056760175.1. Classification (NCBI taxonomy): domain Bacteria; kingdom Pseudomonadati; phylum Pseudomonadota; class Gammaproteobacteria; order Lysobacterales; family Lysobacteraceae; genus Stenotrophomonas; species Stenotrophomonas sp. STEN021. Next base: position 71,771 of record NZ_JBRREH010000003.1, read on the forward strand.
TCATCAATCGCAGATAAGCGACAGCCCCGGGCGACCTGTCGACCAGGGCTGTCCCCTCTCCCGCAAGGCGGGGGGAGAGGGGCAGCTTGCGAACCACTGGTTCGCTGCCCGTCGACCGACCTTGCGCCAGCGCAAGGGCCTGGGCGCGGAGCGGGGGTAGGGGTGAGGGCGCTCCTGGCGGTAATCCTGCAGCGCGACGGCATCCAAGCGTCGCGTCGATAGATATTCACGGTCATGGGCACGCCAACCTTCTACGCGGCTATTGCGACGATGCAGGAGCAGACAAGTGCATCTACGCCCGCCCGCAGTTAGCCTGCGCAGATGGACTCCCTCATCGCAGCTTCCGCACGCGCCCTGGCCACCGGTGATGTACTCACCGCGCTGAAGCACGTCGCATTGCGTGACGATCCCCCCGCACTGGCGCTACGCGGAATCGCGATGGCCCAGCTGGGCGACCTGGCGCGTGCACGCGAGCTGCTGCGACGCGCGCAACGTGGTTTCGGCGCACACGAAGTCCTCGCACGCGCACGCTGCGGTCTGGCCGAAGCCGAAGTGGCACTGGCGCTGCGGGAACTTGGCGGCACCCCCGAACCGCTGTCGGCCATCGCGACCGTGCTTGCTGCGCAGGGTGATGCGGCCAATGCATTGCAGGCCTGGTTGATCCTGGCGCGGCGATTGTTGCTGCTGGGCAAGCTGGATGAGGCAGCGCGTGCGCTGGCCAGATTGCAGGGAAGGCAGCTGCAACCAGCGCTGAGCGCCATGGCGGATCTGACCGCTGCGACCTTGGCGCTGCGCAGGATGCAGATTGCACAGGCAGGTGTTCTGCTGGAACGCGCACGGATGGCTGCGGCGCAAGCAGGCGTCGGGGCGCTGCAGGCGGAAGTGGACGCAGCCCGCATCAAGTTGGACCAGCCGGCTGCGCGTTGCCTTGGCGCAGGTGCGGATGAGTTGCTGCGTATCGATCAGGTGCAGCAGCTGTTGGATTCCGGCGCACTGATCGTTGATGGGTGCCAGCGCGGCATCAGGTTTGGTGCAAGCTGGCAATCGCTGGCAAGGCGTCCGGTGCTGTTCGCGCTTGCCCGTGCGCTGGCCGAGGCCTGGCCGGGCGAGGTTGACCGCGATGTGCTGATAAGCCGCGCATTTTCCATGCATCACTACGACGAGACGCTGCGCGCCCGGCTGCGTGTGGAAATAGGTCGCCTGCGCGGGCTCATCGCGGTGCAGGCGAAGATTGAAGCGACTGCTGCTGGCTTCCGCCTGTCGCCTTGTTCGGCGACCGCGGTGAAGGTATTGCTCCCGCCCATCGAGGGCGAACAAGGCGCGCTGCTCGCGTTGCTTGCCGATGGCGCGGCCTGGTCGACCTCGGCATTGGGTTTGGCCTTGGGTCAGAGCCAGCGCAACGCGCAGCGGGCGCTGCTGGAGCTGGAGGCAGCAGGGCGTGTGTACGCGATTGGACGCGGACGAGCGCAGCGTTGGCGCGCGGTGCCGCTGAGCGGATTCACGACGATCTTGTTACTCCCTGCTGCGCTGCCGATTGACTAGTGTCGCTGGCAGGCAGCCAATCGCGGACATGCCAGGAGATCGCAGCGATGAATACCCAAACCCTGAATCCTGAGGTTGCGGCGGCCAAGGTCCGCCCTGCCGAGGTGCTACGCAAGTACGGCCCGTTTGCCGGTTCGGACACCATCAATGGCGTCAGCTTCGATGGAAAAAACGTCTGGGCCGCAACGGGTGCGGCGCTGGTGGCCTTCGACCCGCGCGATGGCGGGACAGTGCGCAGCTTGGCTGTGCCTTGTGACGCCGGCACTGCGTTCGATGGAACCTATCTCTGGCAGATCGCCGAAGCGCGTATCGACAAGATCGATCCGCAAAGTGGCGAGGTGCTGGCATCGATCCCGGCACCGGGCAATGGAACGGATTCGGGCATGGCGTGGGCGGAAGGCAGCCTGTGGGTGGGGCAATACCGGCAGCGAAAGATTCACCAGATCGATCCGGCCAACGGCAAGATCCTGCGCACGATTGAATCCGACCGTTTCGTCACCGGCGTGACCTGGGTGGATGGGGAACTCTGGCACGCGACAGGCGAGGCAGGGCAGAGTGACATCCGGCGCCTGCAGGCCGATACCGGTGCGGTGCTTGAGCGCCTGCAGATGCCGGAAGGCATCAGTGTCAGTGGGCTGGAAGCGGATGGCGGCGAGCTGTTTTATTGCGGTGGGGGCAATGATGGTCGGGTGTATGCGGTGAAGCGTTCGGGCTGAGTGGTGTTGTCTTTTTTACGGCTGACTGATGCGATGTCAGCTTCGCGGCTTACGCGGCTCCCACAAGTGCTGCTCTCTGTTGGAAGGCTCCGTGCACTTTCCGATCATCCCGCTGCCGGACGCAAGAGCCCCTCTCCCGCGAGGGAGAGGGGTTGGGGTGAGGGCGCCTTTCGCTGTCAGTCAGAACTACAGCAACGGCACCAAGAGCAGAGCCACGATGTTGATGATCTTGATAAGGGGATTGATCGCCGGCCCGGCCGTGTCCTTGTACGGATCACCAACGGTATCGCCGGTGACAGCGGCCTTGTGCGCTTCACTGCCCTTGCCGCCGAAGTGACCATCCTCGATGTACTTCTTGGCGTTGTCCCAGGCACCACCACCGGTGGTCATCGAGATCGCGACAAACAAGCCGGTGACGATGGTGCCGATCAACAAACCACCCAATGCCTTCGGCCCGAGCAGCAGGCCGACCACCACCGGCACGGCAACCGGCAATAGCGAAGGCACGATCATTTCCTTGATCGCCGAGCGGGTCAGCATGTCCACCGCGTTGTGGTACTGCGGCTTTGCCGTGCCCTGCATGATGCCGGGGATCTCGCGGAACTGGCGGCGTACTTCTTCCACCACCGCGCCAGCCGCACGGCCCACCGCTTCCATCGCCATCGCACCGAACAGGTAGGGGATCAAGCCGCCGATCAACAGGCCGATGATCACCGTGTGGTCGGACAGGTCGAAGGCGAAGGCCTCGCCCGGATGCGCCACCTGCAGGTTGTGGGTGTAGTCGGCGAACAGCACCAGTGCCGCCAATGCCGCCGAACCGATCGCATAACCCTTGGTTACCGCCTTGGTGGTATTGCCCACTGCGTCGAGCGGATCGGTGATGTCGCGGATGTCCGATGGCAGCTCGGCCATTTCGGCAATACCGCCGGCGTTGTCGGTGATCGGGCCGTACGCATCCAGCGCGACGATCATGCCGGCCATCGACAGCATCGCCGTCGCGGCAATGGCGATGCCGTACAGGCCACCGAAGTGGAAGGCCGACCAGATCGCCACGCAGACCGCGATCACCGGCAGCGCGGTGGATTTCATCGACACGCCGAGGCCGGCGATGATGTTGGTGCCATGGCCGGTGGTCGATGCCTGTGCCACGTGCTGCACTGGCTTGTACTGGGTGCCGGTGTAGTACTCGGTGATCCAGACGATCAAACCGGTCAATACCAGTCCGATCAAGGCACAGATATAGAGGTTGGTGGCGCCGTGGCTGGAGTCGGCCATCAATTGCGTGGTCACCGGCCAGAAGGCAATCGCGGCCAGCACGCCGGAGACGATCACGCCCTTGTACAGCGCGCCCATGATCGAGCCGCCGGCTTTCACCTTGACGAAGAACGCGCCGATGATCGAGGCGATGATCGACACGCCGCCCAGCACCAGTGGGAACAGCACCGCGTTGCGGCCGACTTCGGCCATCATCATGCCGCCGAGCAGCATGGTGGCGATCACCGTCACCGCATAGGTCTCGAACAGGTCAGCGGCCATGCCGGCGCAATCGCCAACGTTGTCACCGACGTTGTCGGCGATCACCGCCGGGTTGCGCGGGTCGTCCTCGGGAATGCCGGCTTCGACCTTGCCGACCAGATCGGCGCCGACGTCTGCACCCTTGGTGAAGATGCCGCCGCCCAGGCGCGCGAAGATCGAAATCAGTGAGCTGCCGAACGCCAGACCAACCAGCGCGTGCAGGTTGTCGGCCTGGCTCAGGCCCATGCGCTGCAAAATCAGGTAGTAACCGGCCACGCCGAGCAGGCCCAGCCCGACCACCAGCATGCCGGTGATCGCACCGCCGCGGAACGCCACATCCATGGCAGCGCTCATGCCGTTGCGCGCGGCCTCGGCGGTGCGCACGTTGGCGCGAACCGACACGTTCATGCCGATATAGCCGGCAGCACCGGACAACACCGCGCCAATCGCAAAACCAATCGCCGTGTACCAGCTGAGGAAAACACCGACCAGCACGAACAACACCACGCCGACGATGGCGATGGTCAGGTATTGGCGGTTGAGATAGGCCCGCGCGCCTTCCTGGATGGCGGCGGCGATTTCCTGCATGCGGGCGTTGCCGGCAGGTTGTCGTAGGACCCATTGGGCCGAGATGATGCCGTAGACGATGGCGACAGCAGCGCAGACAAGCGAAAGCACAAGACCGTACTGTTCGAGCATGACCCCTCCAGCGTTGGTGGATGCCATCCAGCTGTGGATGAAGCGGGGACACGCCGGGTAGATCGAAGCACTGGAACAGACCCGGGCCGCGTGCGGCTGTGGTACGTGTCGCTGTGTTCAAACACTCTGAGGCGGCCTGAGTATGACTGCCAGCTGTCTCGACCGCCAGCCACCGCTGCTTGCTGTTGGGTTCAGTCGGATGCTGGCAACGTCACTCTTCTGTCCAACTGGAATCGCTGCCGATGAAAGTCCTGCTAGTTCTTGCCGTGACGGCCTTGTCGCCGCTGCCGTTGTTGGCGGCCACCGCCAAGCCCGAGATCGAACGCCCGGCAGCCAGCGCGCAGGCCACTGGCGCGGTGCATACCGTGCGACAGATTCCAGAAGCCTGTACCCGCATCGAAGGCCGTTTCACCGGCACGGCGGCGCAGCCGTATGACATGCAGTTGGTGCGCACCAGCCCGCAGTGCCAGCCGCGTGCGGTGTTCCTGGATGCCAGCAAGGTCAATCCCAGCGAAGCGGCTGGCTGGAAGCTCAATGAAGTGGCGCGTATTCCCTCGGCGTCCTGCAGTTCGCAGCAGGCGGTGATCGAGGTGTGGCGCAAGCCTGCCGGGCAGCAGGTGGCCCTGGATGGGCAGGGCCAGAACCGGGTCTATCTGGGCGACGCCAAGGCGCAGGCCGCGGCCGGGCGGTTGGCGGCGTTGCCGGCGTATTCGGCGCGCCTGCAGATGGAAGGCAGACCCTGCCGCTGAGTGCGGCAGGATCAAGCCTGCTCTCCCGTTGCGCTGTTTATTCGCGCAGCTTCAGCTTGTCGGCCATGCCATTGAAGGTACCTTCGTCGGAAGGTGACAGGTTGGGGCGGCCAGCGAACACCCCCATGGTGATCGTTCCCTGCACGAAGTAGGTCTCGCCTTCTTCCACTTCCATGCTCAGCACGTCCTTGGCTTCTGAGTGGACGGTGTATTCGTGGGTACCTGGCTCAGCGAGGTGGATGAAATAGTTGCCGCTGCGCAGCTTGCCCAGTTCCTGCTCACCTTCGCGGACCTTGAAGCCGATTGCGCCGCCAGTGAACTTTGACGGGCGGAAGAAGACGATCTGGGCCTTGTCGGCGGGTGCAGGGGCGATCAACCCGCTGTGGGCAGCGGTCTCCCCTGCGACAGGACTGTCGGCGACGGCAGCAGCCTGCGTTGGCGTGGCCGAGGTGTCGGCGGCTTCAGCTTCTTCAGGGGCGGTGGCTGACGGTGCGTCGGCCGGAGGCGCTTCCTGCGCGGTGACAGCGGCGTCGGTAGCCCGCGGTGCCTGCACTTGTTGCGCGAACACAGCGAACGGGGTGAGCAGACTGGCAGAAAGGACCACCGCACACGAACGTAGACGCATCGAACTACTCCTTGGGTTGGACCGGGGTTTCCGGCTGGGATGTAATGGCGGGTACCGCAGTTGCATCGATGTTGTCCCGGGATGTGGCAACCGGGTCGACCGCGCTTGCGGCACCTGGCTGGGCCCGGACTTCGATGTCGGCCGCGGGCGCTGCGCCTGCAGCGGGCGCTGGCGCAGCCTTGGTTTTGGCGACGCCGCGCGTACCGGCGGGTATCACGATCTCCCTGCCCCTGATGAACATGGCGAACGGGCCCGCAGCGATTGATACGCCGATCGCCATGCCGCTGTTGTCGTCCCCGCTGGCACCGAGCTTGAAGCCGCGCAGCAGCAGCGGACCTTGCGCCGTTTCCAGCGTGCGTGCGGCGATCAGCAGTTCGCCGGGGGCACCACCACCGCGTGCAGCAGCAGCGTGGATGATCTGACCAGTCCCACGGGTTCCACGGGGCAGTCGCTCAACACCGTCGAGCAACAGTGGTTCCGCCAGGGTGATGGCGAAAATGTCACCGCGCTTGTGTGTGGAGGACGCGAGTGGTTCGGCGATTTCAATGAAAACAGGCGTGCCCGACGGAATTGCGGGAACAGCTTCAGTCACCTCTGTCAGGGTGGCTTGCTCCGCTGACAGGGCCGGCGGTGAGACTTGTTGCTGGGCGGCTGCGCTGCCGCATGTGGCGTGCAGGACCAGCGCCATCGTGGCGTAGCGGAATATGACTGACGACATGTTGATAGGCCCCCCGCCTGAATGGCTGATCGTAGCCGGAGCGCAGCACATTTGAAATGTGTCAGGCGGCCTTCCCGGAGCAGCGTCAGGGGAGGTGGCTGCGAAGGGCCGAAGCCGGAGTGCATCAGCCAGCGGCCGCGGTCCTGTCCTGCTGCGCCAGTTGCTGGCCAACCCGGTAGCCTGCCGCGGCCAACCCGCAGACGATGAGAAAGCCAAGCATCCCGATCAATATCTTGCGGAACATGCTGCACCGCCGGGGTGGAGACCTTGGGCGAAGAATGCGCCGCCCACCTGAAGCAATGCGTGTTCAGGCCTCACCTGTAGAGCCGAGCCATGCTCGGCTGGGGCATTACCGGGGCTATCGATTGGTAGAGCCGAGCCATGCTCGGCTGGGCGTTACCGGGAAGGCCTCTGCCGAGCATGGCTCGGCACTACGCAGTAGTTTCGTCAGCGCTGGTCAACCGTCAGCAGCACGGGTGAGGCGAAGATGGCTGCTGGTGAGATCACCGGTTCCGCCACCGGGACATGGCTGCCGTAACGTTCGTGCAGCTTGCTGCGGACCACCGGCGTCTGCAGGTTGAAGCTGTCCAGGCGCGCCAGTGGTGCCAGCTCGATGCCAGCGGCGTCGCGGTACAGCTTCCACACCAGTTCAGAACAATAGATGCGCTGGTCAGACCACTCAAAGCCCAGGTCGTAGGGGCGACCCACATAGCGCGTGGCGGCGGCGTGCATCCGGGCCTTGTTCGCCGGTGTCAGCGGCCTTGATGGACGTTTGATCACATAGCGGCGTTGCGCGCCGCGATCCAGCCAGGCCTGCAAGGGCGTGTACCGCACCGGTTGCACCGCTTCCATTACGTACGCTTCGCCGCCACGCAGCAGAACAACGCCCATATGGCTGTAGCGTGAGCCCGTAGCGGCCTGCACCGCTGCACTTTGGCTTGAGGTGGAGGTGTGGAAGACGATGTCGCCATCCTGCGGTGTGTAGGCGCTGGCCAGTTGCGCGGCCGCCATGCACAGCAGCAGGGCGATGTATTGCATCGCCCTGCTGCCAGAGGTGAAGCGACGCGGAGGCCGCGGACAGCACCGGCGAAGGCGCGGCATCAGCCTTCCCAAGCTGCCAGCTTCTTGGCGACGGCGACGTTCTTCAAGGTCACGTACTTGGGCAGGCCATCGCGGCCATACGGCAGTGGCGCTTCGCCGCGGATCAGTGGCTGCAGGTAGCGGCGTGCCTTCTCGGTGATGCCGAAGCCGTCCTTGCGGATGAAGCCGGCGGGCATCTTCTTTTCGTGGTTGGCGACCTTGGACAGCGGTGCGGCTTCGATCTTCCAGCGGTACGGCACATCCGAGCTGCGCACGATCACCGGCATCACCGAGTTCTGTCCCCTCAGTGCGAACTGCACTGCCGCCTTGCCCACCGCCTGCGCCTGTTCCCAGTCGGTCTTGGACGCAATGTGGCGGGCCGAGCGCTGCAGGTAGTCGGGCAGGGTCCAATGCACCTTGTATCCGAGTTCGGCCTTGACCTTGCCGGCCAGGTAGGAGGCCACGCCGCCGAGCTGGGTGTGACCGAAGGAATCCTTGGCCCCACCGGCGTCGGCGACGAACTGGCCGTCAGCGGTGTGGATGCCTTCGCTGGCCACCACCACGCAGAAGCCGACTTTCTCGACCGTCTGCTTGACCTTGGCCAGGAACACTGCCTCGTCATAGGCACGCTCTGGAAGCAGAATGATCTGCGGCGCATCGTCGGGGTTCTCGCCAGCCAGACCTGCAGCTGCGGCCAGCCAACCGGCATGGCGGCCCATCGCCTCGTAGATGAAGACGCGGGTCGAGGTTTCAGCCATCGCCGCCACGTCCAGCGCCGCCTCGCGCACCGAGATTGCGGTGTACTTGGCAGCCGAGCCAAAGCCCGGACAGGTGTCGGTAACCGCCAGGTCATTGTCGATGGTCTTGGGTACGCCCACGCAGGTCAGCGGGTAGCCGTATTCCTTGGCCAGCTGTGAGACCTTCAGTGCGGTGTCGGCAGAGTCATTGCCGCCGTTGTAGAGGAACCAGCGCACGTCATGCGCCTTGAAAACCTCCAGCAGGCGCTCGTACTTGGCGCGGTCCGCGTCCAGCGACTTGAGCTTGTAGCGGCAGGAGCCGAACGCGCCGCCCGGGGTGTGGGCCAGCGCGGCGATGTTGGCGGCCGACTCCTTCGAGGTGTCGATCAGCTCCTCGCGCAATGCGCCGAGGATGCCGTTGCGCGCAGCCAACACCTTGATTTTCCTGGTCCTTGCCTCGGCAATGACGGCCGAGGCGGTGGCATTGATGACGGCGGTGACGCCGCCGGACTGGGCATACAGCAAAGTGCCTTTGGACATGGGCAATACTCTCCAGAGCGGGGGACATTCCGGGACATTGGCCGGATGCGGTAAGCTGCACATATTGCGGTGCAGCGTGAATCGGCCCATGAGTCTAACGCCGCTGTCCGTCCCGTTTCCTCAAAACATATGGGAGTCAGGAATGCGATTGGTTCTGTTGGGACCGCCCGGTTCGGGCAAGGGCACACAGGCGACGAGCCTGAAGGAACATCTGCAGGTTCCGCACATTTCCACCGGTGACCTGCTGCGCGCCGAAGTGGCTGCCGGCACCGAGCTGGGCAAGCAGGCCAAGGCGGTGATGGATGCTGGCAACCTGGTGTCCGACGACATCCTGCTGGGCATGCTGGAATCGCGCCTGTCGCAGGCCGATACCGCCAAGGGTTTCATCCTTGATGGTTACCCGCGCAACGTGGCCCAGGCCAATGCACTGGGCGAACTGCTGGCAAAGCTGAACCAGCCGCTGGACGCCATCGTGCAGTTGGAAGTGCCGACCGAGCTGCTGGTCGAGCGCATCGCTGGTCGCGCCCAGGAGCAGGGCCGCGCCGATGACAACCCGGAATCGGTGCGTCAGCGCCTGCAGGTCTACAACGATTCCACCGCACCGGTGATCGACTTCTACGCCGCCAAGGGCACCCTGGCGCGCGTTGATGGCGTTGGCGCGCTGGACGAAGTGCTGGCCCGCATCCTGGCGGCGATCAAGCGCTGATGACGCAGGGCGCCGGCGGCTGACCGCCGCGCCCATCTGCGTATCCGCTGCGGCGGCCACGCATACAGAAACGCCCGGGTCCATGAGCTGGAACCGGGCGTTTCGCTTATAAAAAGCCAGCTAAGGGCGTGCTCACGGCCCCATCAGCATGAGCTCCCTGGGGATGGCCTCTTGGGGAGTAGGACCTGAGGGATACTGAGGCTGGCGTCACGTATTTTCATTGTGAATGTCGCGTGACGGTATCGGGGAATCCCCTACAGGCGGTTGGGGATACAGCTCAGCTTGGATCTGGATACCCCTAAACCGGCGCATCGGCGACAATCTGGGGATGAGCAAGATCCATATTCTCGGCATTGCCGGCACTTTCATGGGCGGCGTGGCCGCTTTGGCCCGCGAACTCGGTCATCAGGTCGAAGGCAGCGATCAGGCGGTATACCCGCCTATGTCCACCCAGCTGGAAACCTTGGGGATCAGCCTGTCGCAGGGCTATCTGCCGGGCAATATCAGTCCCGACTGCGACGAGGTAGTGGTGGGCAACGCGCTCTCGCGGGGCAACCCGGCAGTGGAGGCGGTGCTGGATTCGGGCCGTCGCTATACCTCGGGTGCGCAATGGCTGTCAGAGCAGGTGCTGCCGGGGCGCGATACGTTGGCCGTAGCCGGCACCCATGGCAAGACCACTACGACCACGATTCTGTCGTTCCTGCTGCAGGCGGCCGGACGCGAGCCGGGTTTCCTGATTGGCGGCGTTGCGGAGGATTTCGGGGTGTCGGCGCGGTTGGGTAGGTCGCTGGCTGGGAGTGCGGGTAAGGCCTTACCCTCATCCGCCCCTTCGGGGCACCTTCCCCCGGCGGGGGAAGGGGAGGATGCGTCGATCCTTTCGGATCGATCAGTTTCAAGTCGACCGCTTTTTGTGGTGGAAGCTGACGAATACGACACCGCCTTCTTCGACAAGCGCAGCAAGTTCGTTCATTACCGCCCGCTGGTCGCCATTCTCAACAATCTGGAATTCGACCACGCCGATATCTTCCCGGACGTGGCCGCGATCCAGCGCCAGTTCCATCACCTGGTGCGCACCGTGCCCGGTCGCGGGCGTCTGATCGTCAATGGCGAGGACAAGTACCTGGCCGAAGTGCTGGCGATGGGCTGCTGGACGCCGGTGGAGCGCTTCGGCTTCGATCCGTCGCTGGAATGGAGTGCGCGCCTGGTCAACCAGGATGGCAGTGCCTTTGCCGTGCTGCACCGTGGTGCCGAAGTGGCAGCCGTGGAGTGGTCGCTGCTGGGCCGGCACAACGTGCTCAATGGACTGGCTGCGTTGGCCGCTGCACATGCGGTGGGTGTCGACGTCGCCAGCGTGGCACCGGCCCTGGCTGGCTTCCACAGCGTCAAGCGGCGCATGGAAGTGATCGGCCAAGCGCAGGGCATCACCATCTACGACGATTTCGCCCATCACCCGACCGCGATTCACACCACGCTGCAAGGCCTGCGCGCCAAGGTTGGCGATGCACGCATCGTGGTGGCGATGGAGCCGCGCAGCAATTCGATGCGATTGGGTGCGCATTCGGATGCACTGGCACCGTCGCTGGATATCGCCGATGCGGTGGTGTTCCTGGCGCGGCCGGAGCTGCCGTGGGATGCGACCAAGGTGATCGATGCGGTGCGCGGTGATGCGCAGGCAGTCAACGATACCGATGCATTGTTGGCCAAACTCGGTGGTGTCGCGCGTGCGGGCGACCACGTGGTGTTCATGTCCAACGGTGGTTTCGACGGCGCGCCGCGGCGTTTCCTGGCGCAGCTGCAGGGCGTTTGATCCAGTGGTTTCAGGCCGGGTTGCATGCAACCCGGCGCTGCCTTGGTTGCGTTCGCGCACGATGAATTGTCGTAGGTGTGCGGTGGAGTACCATCGGGCCTGTCTGCCGAATACCTGCCATCACCTGGATCATGCAATTGCTCAGTCTTGCCCTGTTTCCCCTGCATGCGGTGTTGTTACCCGGTGCGATGCTGAACCTGCGCGTATTTGAGCCGCGCTATCTGGATCTGGTGCGCGAGTGTGGGCGTACCGGCAGCACCTTTGGTGTCTGCCTGATTCTCGATGGCGAGGAGGTCGGTGCACCGGCAATCCCTGCTGCCTGGGGCGTGGAAGCGGTAGTCGAGGATTTCGACGTTGGCCCGGACGGCGTGCTGGTGCTGCGCCTGCGTGGTGCTCGTCGTTTCCACGTAACGGCGACTCATGTACGCGACAACGGCCTGGTGGTGGCTGATGTCGAGTGGTGTGAGCGCGACAGCGACGATGAGCTCCAGCCCGAGCATGGCTTGCTGGGCACCTTGCTGGAACACATCATCGAGCAGGTAGGTGGCGAGTACGCAGCTGTCGGCCCGGCACAGTTGGATCAGGCGGCGTGGGTGGGCTGGCGTTTGGCCGAGCTATTGCCGTTGCACGAAACCCAGCGGCTGCAGTTGCTGCAGGAAAATGATCCGCGCCAGCGCCTGGATCGATTGCTGGAGTGGATACCGGAACTGGACGTGCCGATCGAGGAAGATCTGTAGTTCGGTGGTAGGAGCGGCGCAAGCCGCGAAGCTGGCAATGCTTCGAGGCGAGCGGAATCCGCAATCTGACGATATATCAGCTTCGCAGCTGACGCCGCTCCCACAGCGCTGGCCGGCGATGCCTTCGTAGTGCCGAGCCATGCTCGACAGAGGCCTTGCCGGTATTGCCCCTTGCCGAGCATGGTTCGGCATTACGGTCCTGCAGCTTTCGCTCGGAACGCTCCTGCCGAGCATGGCTCGGCACTACGGCGTGCTTATGATTTGGGCTCGGCGCGGATCATCAACAGCGGCAAGCCCGTTTCCGGCTGCACCTGCTGCTGGGTTTGCAGGCCATCCAGCGATTGCTTGAGTGTGTCCAGTGCCGGGTCGACGCCGCGCAGCGGCCGCCACATGCCGAACAGCTTCAGGTGCCGCTGGTAACGCAGGGTCTGCGCGCTGCCCAACCATACCGGTGCCTGCCCTGGCTGCAGCTGGACGGTGGAAGGCCACAGCCGCAGTGCATGGATTTCATCCGGACGCGCACCCGGATGCAGCATCAGCAGCGCTTCGACATTGGTATCCAGCGTTGCCGGTAGTACCGGCACCTGCTGCGGCGTGGCCTTCATGTCCAGCATCATCAGCGCCTGCTGCCAGCCAGCCTGGGGCTGCCGGGTCCAGCCATTGCGCTCGAGCTGCTGCTGCAAGGCAGGCAGCGGACCGGCCACCTGCACATCCAGCGGCCAGCGCTGATCGTCGTCGAAATCATTGCGGCGAGCGGGCAGCTCATGCCAGCCATCCTGCCACCAATGGGAGGCGTCCATCTGCACGATGCTGGCTGCTGCGGGTTCGAACTTGGCCAGCTTGGCCGCCACATTGCGCGGCGCATACCAGAGCCCGGCAATCACGAACACGCCATAGAACAACCATGCCACCGGCTTGACCCAGAACGAGCGATTGAAGCGGCGGCGATAGGCCACGCCAAGCACCAGCAACCAGAACACGCCGAACAACATGCCGCCGATCACGTCGCTGAGCCAGTGCGCGCCCAGATAGATGCGGGCAAAGCCGATCACCGTGACCACCGCACCGGACAGCAGGTACGGCCAGACGCGGGTGCGTCCCGGCAGTTCGCGGCCGATCAGCACCGCAAAGAAGCCGAAGGTGATGGTGGCCATGGTCACCGCCACCGACGGGAAGCCAAAGCCGCTGCTGGCGGCTGGTGGCCGCACCACATCGACGGTGGCACCCAGCAGCTTGGTCAGGGCCAGGCCGAAGGCCAGCGCGGCCAGCCAATGGAAGACCGCCATCCAGCGCCGACGCCAGGCCAGGTAGCCCATGCCTGCGGCAATCGCCGGCAACAGCACCTGCCAGTCGCCCAGCGAGGCCAGCGCGGCCATCGGGTAGTCGGCCAGCGGGTTGCGCAGTGCCAGCATCAAGCGGTGCACGGCCAGGTCCAGCGCCAGCGGCTCGCCATGACCGACGACCACCATCAACAGGGCAAACCAGCCCCAGCCCAGCACCAGCAACATCAGCGCCAGCATGGCCAGCGGCACTGATTCGCGGCGTTTTGGATCGAACAGGTCGCTCAGCGAGTGGCCGATGAAACGCGGGTGGCGATGCGACCAGGCCAGCAGGCGGGCGAGCCAGCCGTCCATGCGTGTCGCCGACCAGCGGTAGCTGTACAGCACGATGGCCCAGACCAGTCCAAGGATCGTGCCGAGCAGGGCAACCACCAGGAACAGGCGCCCGGCCACGGCGGCCACCGCGTCATAGGCCTGTCCCAACGCCCAGCCGGGCAACAGGAACAGGATCGCCCAGGACAGGCAGGCCAAGCCGCTGGCCTTGAGGTAGCTGATGAAGCGCATGTTGGCCATGCCGGCAATTGCCGGTACGAATGGCCGGATAGCACCCACATAGCGGGCGATCAGGATGCTCTTGAAGGCATTGCGGCGGAACATGACCTCGCCACGGTCCAGCAGTTGCGGGTAACGGCTGAACGGCCATACGCCGCGCAGGCGGTCGCCCCAGCGACGGCCCACCCAATAGCTCAAGCCGTCGCCAGCAAAGGCACCCAAGGTGGCGCATATCACCGCATAGGGGCCGGACAGCTCGCCCATGCCGATCAATACACCTACCGCGATCATCAACGGCAAAGCCGGCACGATGGCGCCGAGAATGATCACCGCATCGCAGAAGGCAATGGCGAAGATCGCCAGGCCAGCAAGGATGGGATGGGCGGCGATCCACGCGAGCGTGGCGTCGATCCAGGAAGAATTCATCGGCCGATTATAAAGGGAAGCCCGAGTCAGACCGATGGCAACGGCAGAGGTTCAATGGGTTGCAATGGCACTTGTTCACCTGCGATGGCACTCAATGAACAAGGCGCTGGCGACTAGAATGCGGTGATGACCGACTCCGCCCCCGCACCTGCCACCGCGCTCAAAGCTGACAGCTTCGGGCAAATCCTGCTGATGGAGGGCCCGCAGGGGCGTTTCGTGCGTCGTGATCTGGGGGCGACACCCTTGTGGCTACGGCTGCCGGCCTGGTGGCTGGCGCGGCGTGAGGCGCGCGCGCTGGCCAAACTTGATGGCATGGAGGCGACACCGCGGCTGCTGGCCTGGGATGGGCACTGGCTGGACCGCAGCTATATGGAGGGCGCGGCCATGTACCAGCGCCCACCGCATGGCGACCTGGCCTATTTCCGTGCGGCGCGGCGCTTGCTGCAACGCGTGCACCGGCACGGCATCGCCCATAACGACCTGGCCAAGGAGGCGAACTGGCTGGTGCGCGAAGACGGTTCGCCGGCACTGATCGACTTCCAGCTGGCGGTATGTGGCAACCCGCGTTCGCGCTGGATGCGCTTGTTGGCGCGCGAAGACCTGCGTCACCTGCTCAAGCACAAGCGCATGTATTGCCGGCAGGCGTTGACCCCGGTTGAGCTGCGCCTGCTCAAGCGGCACTCGTGGATCCGCGAGCTGTGGTTTGCTACCGGCAAGCCGGTTTACCGGTTCGTGACCCGACGCATCCTGCATTGGGAAGACAACGAAGGGCAGGGGCCGAAGCCTTGAGTCGTGGTGTACGGGCGCGTGAGGTAGCGATTTCTGCGGCCATGTTGCTGCACCCGCTGCTGCCGGGCAGTCATTTCGCACATGCATCGCGGATCAATCTGGCTCGCCGGCCGGACAGTGCCGTACAGGCCTATCTGGACATCGCCCGGCAGGTGCCGGCCTGGTTCGATGGCCTGATGCGGCTGCGCAATGCTGGAATGCGTCTGCTGGGAATGAAACACCTGGGCGCGATCCGCAGCGTGCCGGCGCATGCACCGGAGGGGCTGGCGGTCGGCGACAGGCTCGGGATATTCACCGTGCGGGCGCTGACAGCCGATGGCATCGTGCTGGGTGACAGCGATCGTCATCTGCGGGTGGAACTGGCTGTTGAGCTTGGCCCCGGCCATGACAACCGCGAGCTGCAGGTGAGCACCGTGGTTCACCTGCACAGACACTTCGGGCGGCTGTACATGTTGCCAGTAGCGCCTTTGCACCGGGTCATCGTGCCGCGCCTGCTCGAGCGCTATGCGCGGCGCATGGTGGTGCACGGACCGGGTTGAGCTGCATTTCCTGTGCTGGGCGGAATGCCTGGCCAGCAGGCCTCGCGGCGATCTGCGCAGGCTCAGCGCAGTTCGAGCAACTGCCTGCCCTTGAAGCTGCGCTTGCTGTCGAAGTCGTAACCGATGGTTACCAGCCCATCATCGGCGCAGGCGTGGCAACTGCGCAGTGGCGTGTTGTAGCGCAGGCGCACGCCGCCATCAGGTAGCGCTTCGGTGCCAGCGGCCAGCGCAGGTGCGAACGGGCCGGAGTCCGGATGCTTGCTGGCAAATGCCTTGTAGGCATCCGAGCCGCGTGCCACGTCATCGAGCACATTTTCGTCCACGTCGATAGTCAGGCCATTGGCATCGACCAGCCAGGTACCTTCGTTGGTATTGGCGCGGAACGGGAACTCCAGCGTGGCTACGCCGATGCCTTCGACGTCGCGCCATGCGCTGACATAGCCGGGCTTGCCCTGCGCGGACAAGGTGCTGGCAGCTGTCAACGCCGCCGGCGAAGCACCGCCGCTGCGCATCACCTGCAGCAGGCAGTTGTCGGCTGCTGCATCGGTACGGCAGGACTCGATCGACCCCGTCCATACGGCGTTGGGGCCGATTCGCGCAGCTTTTTCGCCCAAGCCGGTGGTCTGCGCGGTGACATCCTTGGCAGATGCCGGTACTTCGGCAGCGGGGGTTGGCTTCTGGCAGGCCGCAAGCCCAAGGGCGAGCAGCAGCGGCGTAGTGAGGTGCAGTGTCTTCATCGGGAGTCCTTGCGCGATATGCCATCAGTATCGGCAAGGCATATGAACCCTGAGTGTCGGGCCTTCAGCAAACCGAAGGACTGTGCGTGGATGCTGGTATCGGCATAATGCGGATAGCTTTCTTACCGGTTCCGGAGTGCGCATGAGCAGCTTGCAAGGCAAGACCCTTTTCATCACCGGCGCCTCGCGCGGCATCGGTCTGGCCATCGCCCTGCGTGCCGCACGCGACGGCGCCAACGTCGCCATCGCCGCCAAGTCAGCGGTCGCCAATCCCAAGTTGCCGGGTACCATTCATACCGCTGCCGAGGCCGTCAACGCAGCCGGTGGGCAGGGCTTGGCGCTGAAGTGCGACATCCGCGAAGAAGATCAGGTCAATGCGGCGGTAGCTGCAACCGTGGACACTTTTGGCGGAATCGACATCCTGGTCAACAACGCCTCGGCGATCTGGCTGCGCGGTACCCTGGAGACGCCGATGAAGCGTTTCGACCTGATGCAGCAGGTCAACTCGCGCGGCAGCTTCCTGTGCGCGCAAGCTTGCTTGCCGCACCTGTTGCAGGCACCCAACCCGCACATCCTCACCCTGGCGCCGCCGCCCAGCCTCGACCCGAAGTGGTGGGGCCCGCACACCGGCTACACCCTGGCCAAGATGGGCATGAGTTTCGTCACCCTGGGGCTGGCGGCGGAGTTCGGCCGGCGGGGCATTGCAGTCAATGCGCTGTGGCCGCGCACGGTGATTGCCACCGATGCGATCAACATGATTCCAGGCGTGGATGTGGCTGGCTGCCGCAAGCCGGAGATCATGGCTGATGCCGCACACGCGGTGTTGACCCGCACCGCGGCTGGCTTCAGCGGGCAGTTCCTGCTGGATGACGAGGTACTGGCCGAAGCGGGTATTACCGATCTGTCGGGCTATGCGATGGACCCGTCACGTCCGCTGATGCCGGATCTGTTCCTCTGATCGTTCCCCCCTTGAAGGGGTGCCGGTAGTGCCGAGCCATGCTCGGCAGGGGCC